>JAMDCS010000102.1:5763-12003 GCA_023488835.1 Candidatus Bathyarchaeota archaeon | reverse complement strand
AGTTTGTGGTTTCCATCCTTCTCCTCACACCCAAAAGATTGGGCATGGCAAAATTCTACGCATTTTCCACAAGTAGTGCATTTTTCGTAGTCTATGATTGGGTGCCAAACTATTTTGTTTCTGGGTATTCCCTCATAAGTTTCTTCAGACATTCAAATCACCTTAGTTATGTTGTCCAAAACGAGTAAACTTCCAAGTTTTCAAACTGACCTTTCAAGTAAGCTTTAACTTCGCCCTCGTCTAGGTTGGGAATTCCGTTTTTGTCTTTGTGAAGAGGGATTTTTGTTTCTCTGAGGGCTTGGTCTTTTGGGAAGTCGTAGAAGATGTAGTAGCGTTTGTCGTGGAGCAATATTATTTTGAGGGTGGAGAGTTCTTTGTTTTTTGAGAAGCCGTTTTGTTCGAGGATGAACACGATTGAGGTGGGCTTCTTTTCGTTGACTGTGTGTTTGAATTCTTCCCAGCTTCTGATGTGTATGTGGCCTTCGGTCAATGTTGTCACTTGGTTGGTTTGGACTTGTTTAATTAACCAAGTTAATTATGTAAATATTTAAATATTGTTATGTACCTTCTTTGGAACCATGACCCCACCAACACCGCACCAACAAAGATTCAAAGCCCAAGTCTTCCACGCCCTCTCAGACCCCGACAGACTCGAAATCCTCGAGTTCCTGCGTGACGGAGAAAAATGCGTCTGCGAAATAGTCCCGCATCTTAGTCTTATTCAGCCAGTGGTTTCTCGTCATTTGAAAATCTTGAGGGATGCAGGACTAATTAGTTGCAGAAAAGATGGAACTAAACGAATGTACTCGATTGTTGACCCTCGCATCCACAAGTCTGTTGACGCATTAACTTCTGAACTCGTTAGCGTTCTACAGAAAGAAGTTATGCAGCAGATGTCTTGCAGCTCGGCAGGAGATGAATAATTTGGAAGCAAAACAAGAGCATGTAAAGAAAGAATTGTCTTTGGGGCTTTGGGAAAAATACCTCACCCTCTGGATAGCTATCTGTATAGTTGTAGGTTTGCTCGTGGGAAGATTTGTTCCTGCGTTTGGGCAGTTTATGGATTCATTAAAGTTTGCCCAGTTATCCATACCGATTGGTATACTTCTGTTTTTTATGATGTACCCAACAGTTGTTGGAATACAGTTTAGCGATGTAAAGAAAGCAGCAAGAAGCCCCAAACCACTGATTGTAACGATAATCGCTAACTGGATAATCGCTCCGCCACTTATGACTTTTCTCGCAAACACTTTCTTCCCTGGCAATCCGCAGTACATAGCTGGCTTAATTCTTCTAGGCTTGTCTCCATGCACAGCGATGGTTATGTGGTGGATGTTCCTTGCAAGAGGCGACATGGCACAAGGACTCATTAACACAGCTTTCAACGCTCTACTGATGCTTGCACTGTATGCCCCGCTTGCAGCATTGTACTTGGGCGTTAGCAGCATACCTGTTCCATGGGATTTAATTGCCGTTAGCGTTCTTGTCTTCATTGCACTTCCAGTAGGTGCAGGGGCGTTGTCGCGGCGGATAATTATTAAAAAGAAAGGGGATGAATGGTTCAAAGACAAGTACAATCCAGTGATAGGCAAAATCTCCATTGTAGCCCTCTTGTTAACGTTGGTTGTGCTTTTCTCTTTTGCAGGACAAACAATCATCAACAATCCGCTTCTCGTCGGTCTCCTTGCAGTTCCCCTCCTGATACATTACGCAATAATGATTTCATGGACTTACCCGTTAGGCTACCTTTTAGGCTGGAAATACGAAAGCGCCATCGACACAACCATCATTGGCAGCAGCAGCCACTTTGAAGTAGCCATCGCAGTAGCTGTCACTCTCTATGGGATAGGTTCAGGAGCAGCATTAGCCACTGTGATTGGTCCACTGTTAGAAGTGCCCTTGATGCTTTTACTTGTAAAACTTGGATTGAGAACAAGAAAACACTTTCCCAGAAAAAAGAAAAAACCAACAACTTAGTCGACAATCTAAATCAAACACTGACAAATAGCAACAAACCCCACATAAACAACCATCAACCAACAATTCCGCCCAACGACCGCCTAGCAAAACGTCCTTAGAAACTGCACGTTTTGAGGCTATATATAGAGGGGAGCTAGGTCGCTGAGAGCACAAGACCTTTCCAACATTGCGCTATTTTGCCTTTATATAAGGGGGCTATAGAAAAAAATCGCAGCTAGTGCTTGGCATGTTGGTTTCGAAGCAGTTTTGGATGGGTAAGGTTTAAGTGCAACGTTTCGGCTTTATGTGCAAAAGGTGTAAAATATGCCAACTCACGGTTCACTATCCAAAGCTGGAAAAGTCCGCACTCAAACGCCAAAAATTGAGGCTCATGAGAGAACTGCTCCAAGCCCAAAAACCAGAAACAAACGCAACTACGAGAAGCGTGTGATTCTGCAGCGGAAAGCTGGGCAAAACTGGGTTTAAGCGGAACGTTTTTTCAAGCTAAATTTCCGTTTTAAGTTAGTGTAGTTTATTTATTTGTAGTCTTAACCTATTTTGGTACTTTCCCTTGAACAAACAAGCTGCGCTAAGAGAAATAATCACCACGCTACTTTCTATGTCGTCACCCACACATGAGGATGTAAACCGATTAAAAATCAAAACAGCAGCCAAGTACCACTTAGAAGCTGTCCCAGCTAACGCCGATTTAATAAGTGCCCTAACGCCAGCTGAAGCAAAAAAGCTCCTGCCGATTCTGCGAAGAAAAGCAACCCGAACCATAAGTGGCGTAAGTGTAATTGCCGTCATGACTAAACCCTATCCTTGCCCGCAGCCTGAACCCTGCGCTTACTGCCCAGGAGGACCAACCCAAGGTTCACCGCAAAGCTACACGGGATATGAACCAGCTGCCCTGCGTGGAACACAAAACAGCTTTGACCCGTATGAGCAAGTTAAAAGCCGCATCCGCCAACTCACAGCCATCGGTCACAAAGTGGACAAGGTTGAATTAATCATAATGGGTGGAACCTTCCCAGCCACCCCCATGGAATACCAGACATGGTTTATCCAACGCTGCCTAGACGCCCTAACAGGCAAACCCTCCAAGAGCCTGGAAGAGGCAAAGGCGAATGCTGAAGTTAGCAAAACCCGCAACGTCGGCATCACAGTCGAAACGCGTCCCGACTGGGCAAAACAACCCCACATCGATGCAATGCTTGGCATGGGTGTGACACGTGTTGAGCTTGGGGTGCAGAATCCTGACGATGAAATTTACCGTTTAGTAGGCAGAACTCACACGGTGGCAGACGTGGTTGAAGCAACCCGCATTGCCAAAGACGCAGGATTAAAAATTGTTTATCACATGATGCCGGGAATGCCAGGTTCCAACCCGCAAAAAGACCAAGAAGCCTTCAAACGAATCTTCACCGATGTAGCTTTCAAGCCCGACATGATAAAAATCTACCCGTGCCTAGCTATCGCTGGCACCAAAGCCTACGAATGGTATCAAAACGGCACCTACCAACCCTACACTACCCAAGAAGCAGCAAACGTAATTGCCGAAATCAAAAAAACCATACCGCCATGGGTAAGAGTGATGCGTGTGCAACGCGACATCCCAGCAAGACTCATTTTAGCTGGAGTAAAAAAGAGCGACGTGCGCGAACTTGTCCAATCTAAACTTAAAGCACAAGGCAGCCAATGCCAATGTATCCGTTGCCGCGAAGTGGGACACCGTTTGGCAGTTGACCATGTGAAGCCTGATTTGGAAAAAGTCAAAATCCTAACCCAACAATACCAAGCCTCAGAAGGACAAGAATTTTTCATCTCAGCCGAAGACCCCGAAAACAACGTTCTGCTGGGCTATTTACGCATGCGTGTTCCATCAGCGAAAGCGCGCAGACCAGAAATCACCGTTGTTCCATCCGCAATCGTTAGGGAACTCCACATTTATGGTCAACTTGTTCCCGTTGGGAAACATTCCGACAGCGCATGGCAACATAAAGGCTATGGACAAATCCTCTTAAAAGAAGCCGAACACTTGGCTGCTGAGGAGTTGGGGTTGAAAAAGCTTTTAGTTATAAGTGCGTTAGGAACAAGAAGGTACTACATGCGTTTCGGGTACGAGCGCGATGGAGTTTACGTTTCAAAAAAGCTGGAGAAATAGTGCATGAGTCAGATTGAAAATTCAGGTTACAGGGGCGAAGCGTTGCGCCTGCTAAAACAAGCCGACTGCGGCATCGGAGACATCATCAAAGTTACGAGCAAGGACAAAATCTACGAGGGCATCCTGATTCCCCGCTCAGAACTTGGCGAAGGCACCATCGTCATTGTTAAGATGAAAAGCGGCTACAACGTCGGCATCAAAGTAACAAAAGATGTCACAATAGAAAAAATAGGCAAAGGCACCAAACCAACGTTTGCTTCACCGCCCATCCCCAAACAAAACCCAGCCTTACCCCATGTTGTCATCATGAGCACAGGTGGAACAATTGCCAGCCGTGTGGATTACCGTACAGGAGCAGTGCGTTCAGCCATTTCAGCCAGCGACCTCTACGGCGTGGTTCCAGAACTCGCGGATGTTGCTCGGGTTGACACAGAAATCGTCTTCAGCCTCTACAGCGAAAACATCACCCAAAAACACTGGACCGAACTTGCCCAAACCGTCGCTAAACGTATCGCGCAAGGCGTGGATGGCATAGTAATCGCGCATGGCACAGACACGATGGCTTACACTTCAGCCGCTTTGAGCTTTGCCCTGCAGAATCTGCCTGTTCCCGTCATACTTGTCGGTGCTCAGCGTTCATCTGACCGACCAAGCAGCGACGCAGCCACAAACCTGATTGGGGCAGTGAAAGCCGCTGGCGAAGCGCCGTTTGCCGAAGTTGGTTTAGCTATGCATGAAACCGTCTCCGACACCGCCATCATCGTTCACAGGGGAACGAAAGTGCGCAAGTGCCACACAAGCCGAAGAGACACCTTCAAATCCATCAACGGTTTTCCCATCGCCAAAGTGCTTGACCAAAAAGTTACCATGCAAACCGACCAGTACCAGCGCCGAGACGCCAAGAAAAAGCTGGTTCTCAAACCAGAGTTTAGCGAAAAAGTTGCTCTCGTAAAGTTCTATCCTGGACTTGACCCAGCAATAATCGACTTCTACGTTGAAAAGGGCGTGAAGGGGATTTTGCTTGAAGGTTCAGGTTTAGGGCATGTTAGCAAATTCTGCTTTGAAGCAATCAAAAAGGCTGTCGCGAAGGGCGTTGTGGTTGCTTTGGCTTCGCAGTGCATTTGGGGAAGAGTAAACATGAACGTTTACGATACTGGCAGGGATTTGCTCTCGTTTGGCGTGGTTCCGCTCGAGGACATGTTCCCTGAAACTGCGCTTGTTAAACTCATGTGGGCGCTCGGACAAACCGATAAGCCAGAAGAAGCCATCAAACTACTGAAAACTAACATTGCGAGCGAATTTTCACCGCGCACACTTCCACAAGATAAAATCGTTGAAGGAGGACAATAAATGGCAATCGATTATGCCAAAGTCGGATTGAAAGTGGGCTTAGAAATCCACCAACAACTAAACGTAAACTCAAAACTCTTCTGCAGTTGCCCACCGGAACTCTTCAAAGAAGACCCTGAAATAACCTTCCTACGCAGACTCCGACCAACCCAAAGCGAGTTGGGACAAGTTGACCCAGCAGCATATTTTGAGTTCCAAAAAGGCGTAAAAATTCTCTATGAAGCCAACCGAAAAAGTTCCTGCTTAGTAGAGATGGATGAAGAACCGCCCCACCCAATTAACTTGGATGCCGTTGAAGTGGTTTTGACTGCTTCTTTGATGATGAACATGCAGCCAGTTGACGAGGTTCATGTTATGCGCAAAACTGTCATTGACGGCTCAAACACCACAGGCTTTCAGAGAACCTGCATCATTGCTTTGGATGGTTGGATTAAGGTTGGAGAAAAAATCATTCCGATGCAGGCATCAAGTCTTGAAGAGGATGCTGCACGCAAAACAGGAACTCAAGATGAGGGCAAAACAATCCGTTACCGCATCGACCGCTTAGGAATCCCGCTGATTGAAGTCGCCACAGCACCAGTCATCTATTCGCCTATGGAAGCGCAGGAAGTTGCTTTTGCCATCGGCAGAATTCTGCGTGATACAGGAAAGGTTATGCGTGGACTGGGCACAATCCGCCAGGACCTCAACGTTTCCTTGCCAAACGGCGCCTTGATTGAAATTAAGGGTGTTCAGGAACTTGAATTGATTTCCACGGTTGTAGA
>JAMDCS010000102.1:0-5753 GCA_023488835.1 Candidatus Bathyarchaeota archaeon | reverse complement strand
TCCAACTGCTTTACGCAAGACTTCTACTTCTTCAACGGTAATTCCGTAATTGGGCATCTCGTCTGTGTGGAAAATTCCGCCAAACGGCGCCTTGATTGAAATTAAGGGTGTTCAGGAACTTGAATTGATTTCCACGGTTGTAGAGTATGAGGTTCAACGCCAACTCGGATTAATCAGCATCAAAGAGGAACTTGCCCAACGCGGAATCACAGCACAATCAATCAAACCAGACTTCGCTGACGTCACAAGCCTCTTTAAGGATACAAAAAGCAAAGTTATCCGTAAAGCAATCGACAAAAACCAGAAAGTCCTTGCGGTCAAATTGACAGGGTTTGCTGGGTTGCTTGGACGTGAATTGATGCCTAATTTCCGTTTAGGCACAGAGCTTTCTGACCGTGCAAAGTTCTGGGGCAGAGTTGGCGGAATTTTCCACACAGACGAGATGCCCAATTACGGAATTACCGTTGAAGAAGTAGAAGTCTTGCGTAAAGCAGTTGGAGCTGGCGAAGGTGACGCTGTGGTTTTCGTGGCTGATACGGCAGAAAACGTTTACGATGCTCTAAAGGCTGTTGTGGAACGCGCTCAAGAAGCATTGACTTGTGTCCCAGCTGAAACACGCACCGCCAAAGACGATGGAACAACACGTTACATGCGTCCACGTCCTGGTGCTGCAAGAATGTACCCAGAAACCGACATTCCCCCGCAAATTATAACAGACGAATTAGTGCAGAAAGTTCAGTCAAACTTGCCTGAGCCAGCAGACAAAAAACTAGCCCGCTTGATTAAGCAGTATGGATTAAACGAGAAGTTGGCTAAGCAACTGGTTGACTCGGAATATAACAGCATCTTCGAGACGGCAGTGAAAGAGAGCGGCGTTGCAGCATCCACCGTTGCAGCCTTCTTAACAGAAACCATAAAGGCGCTAAGACGTGAAGGTATTGAAATCGACAACGTTACCGACAACCAAATCCAAAGCATATTCAAAGCCGTCGGTTCAGGAGAACTCGCCAAAGAAGCCATAGCCGATGTGTTCAGTTGGCTATCAAAGAACCAAGGCAAAATCCTACAGGATGCAACAAACGCTTTGGGGCTGAAGATGTTTACTGAAGCTGACTTAGCACCCATCATCGACCGAATAATCGCCGCCAACAAACAACAAATCGAAAAGCTGGGCAAGAACGCTTTCGGCATGCTTATGGGCGCAGCAATGAAAGAAGTCCGCGGAAAAGCCAATCCTGAACTAGTAGGCAAACTTTTGCGGGAACACCTAAAATAGCATTTTTCTTGTTAAAAGAAGCTATTAGCCACAAATCCTAAATGGCTTCACAGAGTATAGCAGGTAATCGAAGGCAAGCCCATGAAACGCATTGAAGCACGCATAAAAACTTCTTTCGGAGAAGTCGTAATTGAAGGCGAAAGCCCACAAGACATAATGAACATGCTTGAAAACTTACCCGAGAACTTTGTTGAGAAACTTTCGGATTTTGTCTCCAACAGGTTAACTCCTTCAGGAGCCCAACTAAAAGGCATCATTGAACCCACAACCGAAGGCCCAGTCATAGTCACGCGTGAAAAACTAACACATTATGAAGATGTAGGCTTGATTCTTTATGCTTCAAATGAGAGAAAGAGCACTGCGGCACAAGTTCAGAAGCTTTTGGATTCTAGCGGAATAAATGCTATGGTCCCTGCAAGGTTGAACGAGATGACTAAACGTGGGCAGGTCTTCAAACCCGACCCTAACAAACCCGAGTTTAAGCTTACGATTCAGGGTGAGAAATGGGTGGAAGACGACGTTCTCACCAAGCTTAGAGGCAAGATGAGTTGAGCCAAAAACCAGAAAAAATCCATGTCCACATAAAGTACAAGGATGTTACGCAGGAGTTTTCCGCTGAACCTCAAGAAGCTTGGCTTCTGCTAAACCAGTTTTTCAAAGGAATGCTTCCTTCGTTTGAAATCGCCCAAAAACTCTGGCTCAACATTGACGTGGCACAGCTCAGTAAAGACCTAAACGGCATAGTTGCTTTTTCCGTTGACGGCGTAAGTTTACTGGTGCCCAAAAACAAGCTAACAGATAATGAAGCATTGCTGGTTTGGCTTGCCGCATACTATTTGGGCAATAAGGTTGGTTTAGTTAACAGTGATTCTCTCTCAAAAGACGAGTTGCAATCTAAGCTGGGTAAAAGCGGCAAAATAACCAGCACACGCTTAGGTGAATTGGTTAAAACGGAACTGGTGGCAAAAGAGGCGAACGACCGTTTTAGAGTAACCACGTTTGGCGTTACCCAGACACAGAAGGACGTTATCCCGAAAATAAGAGCTAAAACGAGTACCTAAACAGCAAATTATTCGCTGCCTATAATCAAGCATGCAAAAGACATATTACCTGCGGGATGCAGAGTTTTCTTGAGGAATGTTTTTGGATAATACAATTCTTTTGACAATTGTTTTGTCGATTCTTGGCAGTTTGGGGCTTGACCTTACCGCGCTGGTCATCTTGGTCATAATTGGGTTGGTCATCATAGTTCTCATCAAACTCTTCTTGGTGCTCATTCCCGCGATTCTTGTTGCAATTGTAGTGTGGTTCTTGACAGGTGACCTGTTTTGGACAGGCATAGCTTTCTTTGTGGTTGCGGCGCTGTCAATACTGGCGAAGCTGTAGTAGAGGTTATTCTCAAGCAATAGATGTTTTTTCTATTTGTACACTTGTAAATGTAGCTTGTAGCTGTCCCACAACCAAAACAGCCGCCAAAAACAACCCCAACAGCAAAACACAACCCAAACCCCAAACGCTTAGAAGTAGTTGTGCCTTAGCAACCAAACCGCAGCAACAAGTATTCAAAAAAGCCAGGTTTTACGGTTATTTTTCTCAAATAAACCCTTTTTTGCTTCTTAGAAAAAATTTTTGTTTATTTAGCGATAGGGCTCTTTCATAAGACTTTTATATTTGGTATGGGGTTCTTGCATATTAACAGGAATGGACAGGGACCCTAAATTGACGATGATGGAACCAAGTAAAAAACCACTAAACGTACTCATCAAACAATTGCATGGCAACATTGAAGTTGTTCTGAAAAATGGCTATGAATACAAGGGAAAAATGATAAAATGCGATGGGCACATGAACATCCTCTTGGAAGGCGCCACAGAATTCAAAGAAGACCAGTTAATGACTAACTATGGCAATGTGTTGCTTCGCGGAAACAACATTCTCTACATAGTTATGGACGCCGACAAGCATTAAAACGCCAGAGTTCTGGCTTCTCCAGTAACATATTTGTAGGCTTCTTCTACAGCCAACTCTACGTTAAATTTGCGGCTGAAAAAAACTAGCACATTACTAAGGTCTCGCTCAAGCAGTTCCGCAGCGTTAGCATGATCGGTTTTTACCGCTTGTGGCCAATCAATAATGAGCAAGTGACCATCAGGCTTTAAAATGATGTTATATTCGCTAAGGTCTGCGTGGATAACGTGCGCTTTCAAATACGCTTTTCTAACATTTCGCAGAATTTCTTTTAGAACCTTTTCCGGTTTCCCTACGTCTTTGTATTTGTATAGTTGTGCGCCTTCAATCATGCCCATTGCTATGACATGGCGGTTGTGGCTTATGGGCTCAGGCACTGCGACGTCGTTTGCGTAAACCAGCTTCATGGCTTCGAATTCTTTCTCTGCCGCTATGTGTGATTGGAAGAGCCATGAGGAGTGTTCTCGACTGTAGCCTCTTTTGCGTCTTGTTTGCCTAAAACTTATTCTGCCCAATCTGTGAAATTTGATGGCTATGCGTTTACCCGTTGAGCTTAATGCGTCGTAAACGTCGGCTTCTTTTCCAACGCCCACGGTTTGCCCAAAGGATTCGATTACTCCTGCTTTGACAAGGGCGTTTATTGCAAGGCAATCGTATCCTGCATAGTTTAGGGTGTGTCCATTGTAGGTTTCTTTTGTTCGGTAGGTTAAGCCTAGCTTGTTTAATTTGCCTAATATGAAGTCTATGCGGTCCATTGGAAGTTTTGCGCATTGGTTTTGGCATATAGTCCATACAAACTCGTGTTTGCTCATGCCTGCTTCGATGATGTTGAGTATTCTGAAATCTTCGGCTTCTAATTCTTTGAATACTTGGACAGCTACTTCAGCGCTTGACATACAATTATTTAATAGGTTGATTTTAACTATTAAAACTAGGTTTTATTAAGGAGTAATTGAGTTTTTTGAGTGGGACTTATATGGGAGAAAGGAGTCTGTATGGACTATATGCCAAAACCGTTCATAAATAAAATATCATTAATTAGTAAACGCATGGTTTTGCAAAATGGCAGTAGATCAAGGAAACGTTTCAAAAGTACTTTCAGTCCTTTCGCATCCATTACGAAGGGAAATATTACTAAACCTCAGCAATAATAGCGAGTCATCTTTCACAGACTTGCTAAATTTGCTAAAGGTTGATACTGGAAAGCTTAGCTTTCACCTCCGCTCGCTGTCACCTTTTATAGAGCAAACTTCCAGCGGCAAGTACAAACTCAGCAGGGCTGGCGAGAGCGCTGTCCGTGTTATTCATGATGTTGAGGGTTGGGCAGAGGTTGCTGATGTGCAGGGGAGGGCAAGTCAACTTCCGCTTGCTTCCTTTAAAAACAGGGTTTTTGCTTTCCTTATTGATTTCGGGTTGATATTAGCAATCACGACGGTAATTACTTTTATTCCAGACGTCCTTTCGCTTTCTGCCGACTTCTTAAGCAACAGGATTAGTGCATTGCTTTTCATAACTATTGGTCTTCTTTGGCTCTACTCCACTTTGCTTGAGGGATTTAACGGTCAAAGCTTAGGCAAACGCATCTTGGGTCTAAAGGTCGTTAGAACTGACGGAAAGAAAATGTCCTACGATCATGCAGCAGTAAGAAACTTTGGAAAAGTTTTGCCCTTGTTACCCTTCGATTTACTTGTAGGTTGGCGAATAAAAAACAGCGCCTTCATGAGGTACTTTGACAAGTTCGCCGGCACAACAGTCATTGACCTGCGTTCCCATTTGAATTAAACTTTTGTTTCGGTTTTTTTTGAGTAAAATCTTATTTGTTGCATGTGCATAGGTTGTACGGGAGACATTGTATGAGTGATAAGGAGCTTAGAGTTTCCAAAATCAAGGAAGGCACAGTCATCGACCACATTCGCGGTGGATATGCTTTAGATGTTGTGAAAATTTTAGGCATAACTGGCAAAGAAAAAAGAGTGATGACTATTGCCATCAATGTTCCCAGCAGACGTTTCGGGGTTAAGGATATTGTGAAGATAGAGGGAAAAGCGCTCAATTCACAGGAAGTTAACAGGATTGCTCTGGTTGCTCCTCACGCGTCGATAAATATAATTCATAATTATGCGGTGGTTGAAAAATTGGAGGTAAAGCTGCCTAATGCCATTGAAGGCATCGTTAAATGCGCGAACCCTTGCTGCATTAGTAACAGTGATGAACCTGTGGTCTCCAAATTCTACATTAAAGGTGAAGAACCGTTACTGTTGAAGTGCCACTATTGTGGGGTCACTCTGGAGCAGGCAGATGTTCTGGGGCACCTTTAAGGCAACCTTTCCTTGGCTTGCAAAAACAATGCTTCAAAATCTTTTCTTGTCATCATTTTGCCTTTGGTTATTCCTGGGCACTCAACTGTAAAATCAAAAACATGCTGGTCTTTGTCTGGGTCAAATTTTAGTTCGAAGGGATAGAACCTGCAGATTAGGGGTCTTGACATGAATATGGATGAGGTTTTCCA
>JAMDCS010000062.1 GCA_023488835.1 Candidatus Bathyarchaeota archaeon | reverse complement strand
TGGGTACGTTTGTGCGGTTTCTCGGCATACGCTGGCAAATAAGCCGTCGGTGACTCGCATAACGTTGGCTTTGTGGATGGCGGTGACTTTCTTTTTGCCGTTTCTTAGGCGTGCGATTTCGAAGGCTTTCTTGGCGATGCGCTCGCAGTTTCTGCGTGTAATTACACGTAAGCAAAGGGTGGTGTCGTTGCCTATGGTGAATTCTAAGCCTTTGTAAACGTCTTCTGTGTTCTCGCGGACAAATATCATGTCGATGTCTGGTCGGGCAACGGGAACGGCTGGGTAAGCCTTCAATGGACGCAAGTTAGCGTACAAATCAAACATGACTCTGAGCTTCACTATGACGTCAGCTGCAGACTCGCCAACTGGACCTTTTAGGCAAGCATGGGAATCCTTGATTTTCTCCACTGTATCTGCAGGAAGTGCAGCGCCCCTTTTCTCTAAGGCTATGTCGCCTGCTTCCGCCCCAATAATCTGGAGTTTTACGCCGAATTTTTTCTGAACTGCGTCTAGGACTTTTAGGGTGGCTTCGGTTAATTCTGGTCCTATGCCGTCTCCTGGAATTAGGGATATTTTGTATTCAGTCATTTTTTCATTTTCCTTCGTAGGTTTTCGATTAATCCGCCATCAGCCAAGATTTCTAAGATGAATGGTGGAAGCTTGTCTACTTGAAACTTTTTGCCGTTAGATAGGTTTTCTATCTTGCCCGCTTCAAAGTCCACGGCTAACTCGTCGCCTGTTTCAACGGCGCTGGATATGCCTTTGCATTCGAGGACGGGTAAGCCGATGTTTATGGCGTTTCGGAAGAAGATTCTGGCAAATGATTCGGCGATGACGCATTTCACACCCGAGTACTTCAGCGCGAGTGGTGCTTGTTCTCTGCTTGAGCCGCAACCGAAGTTTTTGCCGCCTATGATGATTATGCCTTTTTTGGCTTTGTCTGGGAATGTTGTGTCTAAGCTTTCCAGTGCATGTTTTGCTAATTCACATGGGTCAACTAAGATTAAGTATTTTCCTGGCAGAATAACGTCTGTGTCTATGTTGTTGCCGAATTTTATGGCTGGTGCTTTGATTTTGCTGTTCATGCTTTTGTCTCCAGTGTTGTGGGGTCGGTTAATTTGCCTGTAACTGCTGAAGCCGCCACCGTTGCGGGTGACGCTAAGTAGACGCTGGCTTGGATGCTGCCCATTCTACCGATGAAATTGCGGTTTGACGTGGATACGCATGTTTCGCCTGCTGCTAATAAGCCGATGTGGCCACCTAAGCATGGTCCACAGGCAGAGCCGCAGACGATTGCGCCTGCTTCAGTGAAGATTTGCAGCAATCCTTCTTTGTCGGCTTGCTGATAAATTTCCTGAGACGCTGGAATAACTAAGGCACGGACGCCGTCAGCGACTTTTTTGCCCTTCATGATTTTCGCGGCTAACTGCAGGTCTTCTAGTCTGCCGTTGGTGCATGAACCGATGAAGGCTTGGTCGATTTTGACTTTACCTACTTTACTGACAGGTTTAACATTATCAACTGACGATGGACAAGCCACTTGGGGCTCCATGGATGAAACGTCAAATTCGAAGATTTGGCTGTATTTTGCGTCGACATCACTCTTTAAACTGTCCAAGTTGGGCATTTTTTTGATTTTGCCTTCTAAGTATTTGCGTGTGGTTTCGTCAGGTTCAACTATGCCGTTTTTGGCGCCCATCTCAACAGCCATGTTACACAGGGTCATTCGGCCTGAAACAGTCATGTCTTTGATGGTTGGACCAGTAAATTCTAAACTCTTGTAAATTGCGCCGTCTACGCCCAGTTTGCCTATGATAGCTAAAACTAGGTCTTTGGGTGTGACGTGGGTTTTAAATTTGCCTTTAACGTTTACTTTGATGGCTTCGGGAACTTTTAGCCAGATTTTTCCAGTGGCTATTACTGCGGCTGCCTCTGTTGAACCGATACCTGTTGCAAAAGCTCCGAAGGCTCCGTAAGTGCATGTGTGTGAGTCTGCGCCTAAAATGATGGTTCCGGGAACTACGTGGCCTTTATCAGGCATAACTTGATGGCAGATTCCGCCTCTACCTACATCGTAGAATGTTAGGTTTTGGTCTTTGGCAAACTGCCGCATAGTCTTGTGCAGTTCCGCAGCCTTAACCGACTCCGCTGGAACCTGATGGTCCAGAATTACGACTACTTTTTTGTTATCCCAAACTTTCTGTACGCCTATTTTTTTGAAGGCTTCAACCGCTAAAGGTCCAGTTAAGTCGTGCACCATGACCATGTCAACGTTTGCGTCAACTATTTCGCCTGGGTACACGGCTTTTTTTCCTGATGCTTTAGCTAAGATTTTTTCTGTAATGTTCATTGTTTTCGCTTATCCCTAAATTAATCTAAAGATACCTAAGATAAATGGGGAATTTCAAAGAACAAGGAATTAAGGGTTTCCGCTTGGGTGATGCTGTTTATTCGTCGATTCTTATCGATTTTGCGCCCCGTGCCAGTGCTGTTATGCCTGTTCTTGCAAGTTCGATAACTCCATAGGTTTTCATGAGGTTTAGGAACGCATCGATTTTGTCAGGAGTTCCTGTGATTTCAACGGTTAAGCTGTCGGTTGAAACATCGATTATTCTACCTCGGAAGACGTCTACGCAGTTGATGATGTCGCTACGTTCTTTGGAGCTTGGCACGTTAACTTTAATCAAAGCTAACTCGCGCATGACAAAGTTTCCTTGGGATAGTTCGTCGACTTTGAGGACGTCGATTAGTTTTGCGACTTGCTTGACGACTTGGTCGATTGTTTTCTCATCTTCGTTGACGGTTATGGTTATGCGGGCTATCTCTCGGTTCTGGGTGGGGCCGACGGTTATGCTTTCGATGTTAAAGTTTCTTCGGCGGAACATGTTTGCTATGCCGTGGAGTACTCCTGGCTTGTTGTCTACTAGGACGCTGATTACTTTGGTTTTTCCAGTTTCCATTAGTAGTCACCTCTCTGTTGGGGTAAACCGCAGCCTGGCGGCACAAAGGGAACCACATCGGTCTCTGAGCCAATGGGCACATCGATTACCGTTGTAACCTTACTAGTTAGTGCTGTCTTAACTGCTTTGTGGAACTCCTCGATTGACGTCGCTCTCAACCCTTGTGCTCCGTAAGCTTCTGCCAGCTTGACAAAGTCGGGTGTTTTGCCTAGGTTTACTGCCATGTAGCGGCGTTTGTAGAGCATTCGCTGCCACTGCGCCACCATGCCAAGGACTGAGTTGTTTAGCACTATGACTGTGACTGGAATGTTCTCGGTTACTGAGCATGCTAGTTCCTGCTCGGTCATTATGAAGCTGCCGTCGCCCGCTATGTCCACGACTGCTCGGTATGGGCAGGCAACTTTTGCGCCAATCGCTGCTGGAAAGCCAAAACCCATGGTTCCTAAGCCGCCTGAACTGATGAAGGTGCGTGGTTTTAGGGCTTTGAAATATAGAGCTGACCACATTTGGTTTTGTCCGACTTCAGTGGTGACTATGGCGCTTTCAGGCAGCAGTTTTCTTAATTCTGTTAACAATGCTTTTGGAACTAAATCTCTTGGTAAGTCTTTTAGCAGGGGGCTTAGCTGTTCTTTGGCTTCCTTGACTCGTTTTGTCCATGTTTTGCCTTCGCCTTTCTGCAGCTTCTTCGATACCGCAGCATACAGCATCTTCATTGAGACTTTAGCGTCGGCAACTATGGGAACGTCGACTTCGATGTTTTTGTTGATTTCAGCAGCGTCGATTTCTAAGTGGATTTTCTTGGCGTTGGAAGCGAAAGTGTCCAAGTTTGCGGTTGCACGGTCAGAGAATCGGGTTCCCACAGCCAGCAAAACGTCTGCTTCACCCATCAGTTTGTTTGCCGCTGGGTTGCCATGCATGCCTATGCTTCCCAGTGATAAGGGGTGGTTTTCTGGGAATGCACCTTTACCCATGAACGTTGTTGCAACTGGCGCCATCAGCAAATCTGACATCTGAGTTAGTTCATCCGATACTCCAGCGATTATGACTCCGCCGCCTGCCAGAATGATTGGGCGCTCAGCCTTCGCCAGCAGGTCTGCGGCTTCGCTGATTTTTGCTAAATCTGGTCCGCCGGGCAGTTTGTATCCGCCCACATCAATCCTGTCAGTGAAATCAACATCAGCAATCCCTGCTTGAACGTTCTTTGGCAAATCAATCAAGACTGGTCCTGGCCTGCCTGTGGTTGCCAAGTAAAATGCGCTTTTAATAGCAACTGGGATTTCGGCGACTGTTCTTGGTTGGTAATTGTATTTGGTGATTGCGGTGGTGATGCCGATGATGTCTGCTTCTTGGAAGGCGTCTCGTCCAATCATGTAAGAGGTGTTGACGCCTGTGGCTGGAATTTGTCCTGTTAGGGCAATTATTGGGGAGGAATCCATGTAGGCGTTGGCTATGCCTGTGACTAGGTTGGTGGCTCCTGGTCCGCTGGTTGCCATGCATACTCCTGCTCTTCCACTGGCTCTTGCGTAGCCTTCGGCGGCGTGAGCTGCTCCCTGTTCGTGTCTTGCGAGGATGTGGCGTATCTTCTTGTTATCGCATAAAGCATCATAAACCGGCAGGATTGCGCCGCCTAAGATACCAAATATCACATCGACTTTTTCTCGTTCAAGGGATTCTAAGAGTGCTTGAGCGTAAATAACTTTTGCCATTTTCAATTTTCTCCTTTATTTATGGAATTAACTATACTCTCGTCTAGAAAAGTTGTTTGCGAGAATCTTTCTGCGGCTTGTTTAGAGGGTAACCTGGGTGAATTAGAGAATATGTACCCGACGATCCCAGCTATTGAGGTGACGATCCCTCATGTTCTTGCCTCTTGAAACTCCACGTACTTTAAAAGTTACAGCGTTGTGGAAATAAAAAGTTTACGGTATATGCATAAGTTATTTACAGCTGCTTGTGAATAATTAACATGCTAAAGTATTAGGGGATGTCTTCCCTGACATACCTTTTTCATAAAAACCCGCCAGTAAATCAATGCCGGACAAAAAAGAGTTTGAACATGGATTTTGAGGGGAAAAAGGGTTTGTTAAGCAGATTTAGCCGTGGGCTAACATTGAGAGGCGCAAAAACAGCAGCAGACGCCTTCTCCTTTGTTAGCTGCCAGACCCGCCCAACTTGGCTCTTAGTTAATTCGTCCTTACCACCCATACCGCTCGATATGATATAAGGCGATGTTGTCACAGAATGAAACAACAACCGCTAAGTTCTATACCGATTTTACTGTGATTACTTAGGGTTAATCCGTGTATAACGGCGAGTATGTCAACCGAGCGAGGTAGCGGTTCCAAACAAAAATAAAAACAAAGCCCTGACAAGTGAACGGAGAAAACAGAATATTTCTTCCAAGTTTTGTTGACGAACTGTTTCTTCTAAATGAACGCTCATTGCCTTAACGTTTCAGACTCAGCAGTTGTTGAGGCTATAAATAGGGGGGCTATAGTTTTTGCAAGCGCTAGTGTTAGGCTAGTTTTTTTGTTGCAGCCAACTGGACAAGTAAACTTGGTTTGTGTTTCCGGTTTTTTCCAGTGAGACGATTCCTCTGTCGGCTAAGCGTGCGATTATTCGGTGGGTTTGGAGTCTGCTTAAGCCTGTTTCGTTTCGAATGTATTTTTGGAGGTATTTGCCGTCGTGGCTGTTTAGGACCTCTATGATTTTGCGTTCTTCTTCGGTGAGGGTTTTGGCGACTGATTCGTATGGTGTGGTTCCGTTTGTTGTGGGTTGATTTGCTGCCATGTTTTGGATGGGTTGCATTGCGCCCATTCGGATTTGAGGATACACAAGGTAGTATGCTAATCCGATTATTCCGATGACTGTTACGCCAACCAAGACAGCGAACAAGACGCCAAAATAAGTCAGTGTCGGATTAGTGGCTGTCGGCACAGTTCCAGTTCCTCCCATCATGCCGCCCATTCCACTCGGACTTGAACCTCCCCACATTTGGCTCATCCAACTGTTTGAATTCTGGGTTGACGCGAAGACAGCGAAGCCGATGGCGGTTGAAGCTATTAGGGCTGCTATGGAAGCGATCAGTATGGTTAGAAACATGTTAACTCTTTTCATGTTATATCTAAATTAGACTCATCTTCCAAAGATTTAAGGATTTATCCACCCAAACCACTTTTCCCATCAAAAACCCATCAGAAACCGTTTCACCAAACCGTTTCAACCGCGTTTCAGCGAACCCTCAAACCACGCCAAACCCAATAGTGTTTGAGGTGAAAAAGAATGACTAAAACAAAAACCATCCTCTTCCTCATCGCGGCTTCACTGGTCACCATGGCGGCAGTTGGAGTAACCTATGCACAATACGTTAACACCCAAAACCAAAACAGCATCTACAGCCAAACACCCCAAGGCTACACTGGCAACTATGGATACTTACCACCCAACACTGGCAACGGTTACTCTCAATATCCACAGCAAGGCGCTTACCCATACAGAATGGGCATGGGAATGGGTATGTATGGACGCTACTGGTAAAAAACCAGCAGTCCACTCTTTATTCTTTGTTTATTCAAGTGGCGTTGGACTGTACCTTGAAAGGATGCCCTTGGAGATTTTTGGGGCTCTCGGTTTCCATGTTGCTAAACGGTCTTTGAGTTCTTTTTCGGAAAGCTCAACTTTCAGAACCCTGTTTGGGATGTCAACGGTAATGATATCGCCGTTTCTTAGAGCCGCAATCGGTCCACCGTCAAAGGCTTCAGGCGCAACATGCCCAATGCATGGTCCACGTGTGGCGCCAGAGAATCGTCCGTCAGTAATCAACGCAACGCATTCGCTCAAGCCCATTCCTGCGATGGTGGCTGTTGGCATAAGCATTTCCGGCATTCCCGGTCCACCTTTCGGTCCCTCATAACGGATAACCACAACGTCACCTGCCTTGACTTCACGGCGTTTCATAGCTTCTGAGGCTTCCCGCTCTGAATCGTAGACTTTGGCTGGACCTTGATGCTTGAGCATCTTGGGCGAAACCGCTGCCATCTTGACAACAGCGCCTTTGGGTGCCAAGTTGCCTTTGAGGATGGCTATTCCGCCTTCCTTATGAACAGGGTTGCTTAATGGGCGGATGACTTCTGCGTTTATCACTTTGGCTTCGGCAATGTTTTCACCGACTGTTTTACCCGTAACTGTTAATGCGTCAAAGTTCACGAAGGGTTTGAGCTCTTTTATGAGTGCTGGTAAGCCGCCTGCGTTGCCAAGGTCTTCCATGTCGAATGGTCCGCTTGGAACCATACTGCACAAGTGCGGAATTTTTTTGCCTGCATCGTTAAAGGTTGCGAGCTGCAGTTTTACTCCTGCTTCCTTAGCAATTGCCGAAACATGCAGAACCGTGTTTGTGGAGCCTCCCAAAGCCATGTCGACTGCTATGGCGTTTTCGAAGGCTTTCTGTGTCATTATCTGTGAGGGTTTGGTGTCTTTTTTTGTTAGTTCGACGATTTTTTCGCCTGTTTTCTTGGCGATTCTCTGCTTTAACGCTCCATTAGCCAACGCCGTTGCGCAGTAGGGAAGTGACATGCCTAAAGCTTCTGTGACGCATGCCATTGTGTTTGCTGTAAACATTCCGTTGCAGCTTCCGCAGCCTGGACAAGCCACATTCTCAAGCGCCACAGCTTCTTTTTCAGTCATTTTGCCAGCGAACACTTTGCCCACTGCTTCGAAGACGTTGTTGACGCCGACTTTTTGTCCTTCCAAAATTCCTGAAGCCATGGGTCCACCAGTAACCGAAATCGCAGGAACATCAAGTCTAGCTGCTGCCATAAGCATTCCCGGCGTAACTTTGTCGCAGTTAGAAATCATAACTAATCCGTCTAAGCGGTGTGCTTGCATCATGATTTCTACGGAATCGGCGATTAATTCGCGGCTTGGTAGGCTGTATCGCATGCCTTCATGTCCCATGGCTATTCCGTCACATACGGCTATGGTGTTAAATTCAAATGGTGTTCCGCCTGCTTCGAGGATGCCTTCTTTTACGGCTTCACCTAGCTCTCTTAGGTGTATGTGTCCTGGAACAATGGATGTGTAGCTGTTTGCTATGCCGATGAATGGTTTAGATAGGTCTTGATCTGTTAAACCTAAACTTTTAAGCAGGGCTCGATGTGGAGCTCTTTCTGTTCCCTGTTTAATTTCGTCACTGCGCATATCAAATAACCTCTGTGCAATCTTGGTGATTATTTGGTTGGCGTTGCTGTTAAGTTTTTTTGCCCCATGACTGCTTTTTAGTTTAGTAGTTGTGCAAAAAATATCCCTATACACAACAACAACCAACAGATTGAGCAGACTGCTGTGTTTTGTGGTTTGCTGATGCCTGTGTTTGCTGTCTGGTTGTGGTTGCTGCCACAAGCAGTGGGGAAAAATTGGGGTTCAGTCATGTGCGTGGGATTTAAGCCGTTTTTCGCCATTTTTCGGCGGTTCTGGCTGGTTTGGGATAGCTGTGATTTTTTTTCTATACCCCCTTATTTAAAGGCGTATATGAAAACGTATGCGGCAAACAGAGCCAAAGTCTGCTGCTCTCCCACACCCCCTCCCCTTATTTAAAGCAGACAAGACGACGATTAATTGCTACTCTATAGCACCAGTCCAGTTGGTGTTGAAGTAGGTTTGGCAGGCGGCGGTTAGGGCTGGGTGGGCGGTCCATAGGTCAGGTCCTTTGGTTATGCGTATGTTGGGGTTGAAGGCTATGGCTACTTGGGTTTGGTCGAATATGGTGATGGCGGCTTCTGGTGGGTCGGGTGTGGTTTTTAGTTTAAAATTAGGATACTTTGGCAGCGCCGCATTGACCCATTCGGGGAAACGATGACTGGGCGGCTTCTCAGTAACGATACGTATGGTTACTTCTTTTTTGAGCGCAGCCCTTAGCTCTGTCTCGAAGCTGAAACAGAACTCCCTAAACCGCAACCAACCAGTAACTACTTCGATACAAACACACGTTTCATGTATGGCTTTATGGTATCTTCTGCCCCGCTCGCCATCGTAGACTATGCCAAAGCATGGTTTAGGAGCAACGGGTATGGTGGCTGTGTGGGTTTGGCCGAGTTTGGCTGTTATCTTTTTTGCCCTCTGGGACATTAGTGTTAATTCGTTTGCTTTCTGCTCAAACAGCATCTTCACCGCTTCGGATAGGGGTGTTGGGGTGTAGCTTGCTGGGGCGGTCAAGTTCTGCCTGACCAATCCTAACTGTTGCAGCCCGTAGAGCAAGCCATAAACCTCCTGCCGAGGAACCCTGGCCAAGCGTGCAACAGCCTGCGCCCTAGCATCGCCTTTTTTGAGCAACGCTAAGTACACACGAGCTTGCCGCCCCGTAAGACCCAAACCCACCAAAACCTCCACCCCCTCCAAATCAACCCCACCCAAACCACACGGACTAAACACTTGAGGAGGGCTCTCTGGCTTTGCTAATGTTGGTTGCATTAAATGTACATTATGTACATTATTGAATATAAAATTATCGAGAAGCTCGTCGAGCTGTCCTTACATTCTGACCAAGAATTTACCCTGTATCCAATTCAATGTCTTTGCAGAAAAATTACAATCGTGGCTGAGAATAAACTCTCCTGTAAACAATTCTAAATTCGTCGTTAGCGCCTGTGGTAGTTACCTCAAAAACATCGCCAGCGTGCACATTATGTGCTTTAATTACGTCAGTAGGGATGGAAATATCTAAAGAACTGGTGCCGTGATGCGCTCTCGCTTTTACTGTTGGTCTCTGTGCCGTCATGAATCATTTCAGTGTTTCATGCACATAAATCAATTTGTGTACATAATGTACATGAATATGACCAACAGAAAAAGAACAAAAACTAGACCAACCAACAGCCAAGTTAAAAACCACGCCACCCTCTCCCTCAGTAGATGTCCTTCTCTTGTTTAAAGTAGAAATGTTCTGGCTGTTAGCAGTCGCTTATTTCGTCTAGAACTTTTTTGAATTGCGGTTTTAGGGCAATCACTGTTTGGGTTGTCTTCCAAATGGACTCAACGTTGACGATAAAATATTCATGCGTTAAATCAGTCCTCATATCAGAGAGATTAATGTACGGAATGCGGAAACGGTAAAACAAATCTTTGATAGCCCTACGTTTCGCTAAAACCCGAACTGCTTCACCGATTTTCCGAATATTCGAATCTACTGCATCAATTGTTCGGCTGTCTTCGACAAATTGCTCATAAGACATGCCGTCTGTGTAAAATTGGACTTTTTCTATGAAATCTATGATTTCCTGTAAGTATAGTTTAGGGTTCCGCTCTACGTGGTTTTTGTTCAAACGGGAATGGCTTCCTCTAGCACTTGATCTTTTATGTACTTATTGAGGTACTTTTTAGAAATCACATCAACTTTCATGCGGAGTTTTCGGCGGAGATACCTGCGAAGCTCAGCGACTAAAAGCAGATCAACCATCTCGCCGTAAGTCACCAAAATATCTAAGTCGCTTTTTTCGGTTTGTTCGCCCCTTGCATAAGAACCAAAAATATCGATGGTCTCCACTTTAAACCGCTTCTTAAGCGTAGGCTTTAACGCTTCAAGCTGACCCTTAACTTCATCAAGCGACCTCTGCAAACCTCAGAGACCCCAAATCGTTTATACTCTTGGTAAATTCTAAACCGTTAATACTCATTAACTTTATGCAAAAACCATGCCTCTCACAAAATAGACCCCCTTATTTAAGCAACGATAAAAACACAATACAGCCGGCACTAGCATGATCCATTCGGCAGTTTCCCGCCCAACAACCCAGACCAGCCACACCATAAAAAACAATCTCCAAAACAAGAAACAGCATATATAGACACCCCAAACCAAAGCAAGCTTGCTCTGCCAACTACCTCTCATATAAGGCAGTCAATACTTAAGTGCATATTTAGAACCAACACTTTTCAGTTTCCTTAAAATAAGTTTAACAAAGCTATAAAGCTGAGAAGTAGCGCTTTCATTTTTTTTCATTGGTTAAAAAGGACCTTAAATTCCGGTTGCTCAAATATTGCCTTTGTTAACCCATGTAGCAAATTGTTCCATATTGAAGACGTGAAGCAAGTTGTCTTTAACTTGATCTCTAAGCCATTTCTCGGCACCGTGCTTGTAACCACTACCACCCATAACGATTATGGCTGGATAGGGATATCTCGTCTGAATATTCAAAACATTGTATGGATATTTTTCATCAACTGACCCGCTTGTCTGTTGCCACTTTGCTTCTATCACAAGATTGTTAGGCCATTTCTTAGGATGATATAGAATAAAGTCACATTTTATCGGTGTATCATAAATTCCCAAGCATAATTGGCGATATTCCTCAGTGAATATTGGTTGCTCTAAAATACGAGAAGGCATAAACTTGTCTTGTGAAACAAAAGTGTAGCCTCGCTCTTTCAGCCGATCTGAAATATACTTTTGAAGTATTTTACCTGTATAGTTTGCGGTTGAACCCCCTTGAACAGCCATAGGCATACCTCAACAATCATTTGCTTTAGTTAGCTTTTAAGCGTTGAGTAGTTAGTAATGACTAATTCGTTTACTGCACCCCTTCCATCCTTCTTGCAGTTAACCATTCGGGGCGCTTGCACCTTATCAATATTCCAAATGCTTGAATTATAGAGGCTGTGAATGTATGGTGTATCAGAGTTTGACAGCATTACATAAACGCCGTTCTTGCTGAGTTTCAATGCGAAGTCTCTTAGCCTTTCTTGATCTTTTTCAGAGAAGCTGTTTTTTGTGTATTTTGTAAATGCGTTAGTAATAACTGGGTGATACGGTGGATCAAAGTAAACAAAATCCTGTGCTTTTGGCATTATCTCGGTAAAGTCGTGTGTTTGAATGGTTGCTTTTTGTAGTGCTTTACTACTTGCTAATATGGCTTCGTGTTGGACGTAATAAGCGCCTTTGCCAAGTTGACCTCTGGGTACATTAAACTCACCCTTGCTGTTAACCCTGTACAATCCGTTATAGCACGTTTTATTAAGATAAATAAAGCGAGCGGCTTTTTCTATTGGGTCTTGCAAACTGTATTGCTTGCGAATTTTATAATAATATTCTATACTGTCATATTTAGCGTGTTCCTCTAACTTAGCGATTAGCTCATTAGGCTTACTTTTAACCACTTTGAATGCTATCGCTAAATCAAGGTTTGAATCAGAAAGGAATGCTTGTTTAAGTGTATCTTGTATTTCAAAATAAAGAGCGGCACCACCCATGAAAGCTTCGTAGTAATCGCTGAATTTTTCAGGCAGGCGATTAACTAATTGATCAATTATACTGCGTTTACCGCCAACCCACTTGACGAACGGTAACCCGACTACTTCCTTAGTTAAAAATTGACTACTAGCTTGTTTGTCTGGCTGTACATACTGCTCTAACGTAGTAGTCACCCTTTCTTTCCTCCCTCGCACGCTTTAAGTCGAACTACCTATCGGCGATTCTCTTAATCAGTGTTTCCCTTTTCAACTTTATTAACATAATTAAGTTAAATCTAACAAATAATTTTCCTCCTTAAATAGAAAAACACCAACCTAACCCTCAAAGACCCACTAAACCAAAA
>JAMDCS010000079.1 GCA_023488835.1 Candidatus Bathyarchaeota archaeon | reverse complement strand
AGACAAAGAGGGAAAAGTTAAGCGCCCTGCTCAATTGTTCCCAAGACTTTGTGTTCCATGCGTTCAAGCGCCCAAACGTTAGCGTCAAGCAAGTCCCATGGTCTGCCAACGTCGAACCAGTCGTCCTTGCTGAGCTGGGCTGCCAAAACCGTTTTGTCTTCCTTGGCGAGCATGGTTATGGCGTCGGTGAGTTCCCATTCGCCGCGGACTGAAGCTTTTGTCTGCTTGATTTTGCCAAACACTTCGTTTGAGAAAACGTAAATTCCCGCGTTAGCCAAGTTTGAAAGGGCTTTTCCAGCGGCTGGTTTTTCCACAAGGCGCTTAACTTTTCCCTCTTTGTCTTGCTCGATTATCCCATAGTTTTCGGGTTGGTCAACTGGGACAACGCCCATGACTGCAGCGGTTTTTCCCTTCTTAAACTGAGATAAAACTTGCTTAACGACATCTTGACCAAACAGCAAATCGCCATAAATTAAAACGAAGTCGCCATCTACAAACGGTTCGGCCACTTCTGCGGCGTTGCCCGTGCCCAGCACCGCTTTCTGCTCAACATAACTCAATTTCAAGCCGAGTTTTTCGCCGTCGCCAAAGTAGTTGCGGATGGATTCGCCCATGTAGTGGGTAACGATTATGGCTTCAGTTATCCCTGCCTTCTTTACAGCCTCCAAACAGAATTGTAGAATCGGTTTCCCGCCGACCTTGATAAGGTGCTTGGGTCGCGTTGCCGTTATAGGCATGAGCCTGACGCCTTCGCCAGCAGCTAATAGTACAGCTTTCATGTCATTGTGCCTCGATTTGTTTGTGTATTAGTGCTGTTGCCTTTTGGGTTATATCTTTTGCCGCTTGTGGGGATTCGCCTTCGACAGTTAAGCGGATGAGAGGTTCAGTGCCTGAGGCGCGGACGAGCAGCCAGCCGCTTTTGAGGGCTAAACGTGCGCCGTCAACCCTGGAGAAGTCATTGTAAGTTGGGAACACTGCTTTTAGGGCATCGCAGAGTTGTTCAACTAACTTGTATTTCTGCTCGTTTTTACAAGCGATGTTTACTCGCTCAGTTACGTACTCGGGAACTTCACCGATAAATTGGGAAACTGATTTGCCTTCCTCCTCGAGTGCCGCAAGGAATAGGACTGCAGAAAGTGGACCATCAGGACACAAATGAAGCTGCGGATGCACCCAAGCGCCACATGGTTCGCCCCCGAAAACGGCGCCGTTGCGTTTGATGGATTCAGAAACGTAAATGTCGCCAACCCGTGTTCGAACAACTTTGCCGCCGTACTTTTGCGCCATCGTTTCCACGCACATTGATGCCTCAATAGTGGTTATGATGGTTCCGCCGCCATTACGTTTTAAGGCTAAGGCACTATACGCTGCCAATGAGCGGTCGAAATTCACGAAACTCCCATGCTCATCTACGAATGCAACGCGGTCAGCGTCACCGTCAAAGGCTATGCCGATGTCGGCGCCGAGGGCTTTTACTGTTTTGGCGAGGTCTTGGAGTGTCTCGGCGGTGGGTTCGGATTTCCTTGCTGGAAAGTGCCCGTCGGGTTGAGCGTTAAGAGCGGTCACTTTGCATCCCATGGCTGTTAGCATTTGGGGGGCAATGTTGAATGCGGCGCCGCATCCGGGGTCAACTACCACTTTCCATTGCTTCTTCAGGGAAACTGCTTGCTGCGCCATATCCAAATAAATCTGACCTGCACTGGCAGACGATGCTTTGCCGAGTTTTCGCCAATCCGCCAAGGCAAAGGTTCCTTCTGCCACGATTTTTTCCACGGCATCTTGGTCTGCGTCGGCGTAGGATAGACTGTCGCCGTTGAACACTTTGATGCCATTGTACTGCGGCGGATTATGCGAAGCCGTAAGCATAAAACCCACGTCAGCACCCAACGCTTTAGCTACATAAGCCAAAACAGGCGTAGGCACCATACCCAAAAGCAGAACATCCGTGCCACATGAGACCAAGCCTGAAACCAAGGCGTCCTCAAGCATGCAGCCTGAAACCCGTGTGTCTCTGGCTACCACGGCTTTTTTTGCTTTTGCATGCGTCGCGACCGCTGAAGCAACCTTGCAAGCCAAGATAGGAGTTAAATCAACGTTTGCTAATCCTCTGACGCCTGAGCTTCCGAACAGTTTACCCATTAATCTGCACCTGTTATTGCATGGTAGTGTGTTGGTTGGCTTAAAAAAGAATTTGGCGTAGCCCTAAGTGTATTTTCTTAGAAAAGTGGAGAGTTTTTCCTTGGTTGGATGCAACCCATCGGCGTCTGACAGATAGCAAGCGGCGACCGCGTTCGCCAACATCAAACGGCACTCATCAGATAGCCCATTATGGTCACCCAAGATGTTGCCTGCACACCAAGCATCGCCAGCGCCAGTGGCACGTAAAACTTTGACTTTAAACGTTGGAACCACAACCTCATGTTTGCCCTTCAATGTGGCTGAGAAAACCGTGGTATGCAAATCAATCCGTGCTGGAAGGTGCTTGGCTAAAACTCTTGCCGCTTCCATCGCCAACTCCGCAAACCCTAAACGCTCTTTCTTCTCTTTCAAGCTCTCATCGAGGAGGCTTGCGTATGTTATTGCTTCATTCTCGTTCAAACTTAAAATGTCAACTTTATCGGTTTTCAGAACCTTATCCATCAAATCAGGTATTGCCTTAGCCTTCGGGGTTGGGTCTGCGGTATCAAAGTAAGTCTTACCCTTGCCGCTCCGTTTTGCGCGGTGAAAAATGGCTTGAGCCAGCTCGGTGCCAAACTTTAAAGTTCCAGCCCAATTAAAGAGACACACGTAATCCGCAGCCTCAATCAGCGCGTAATCGTTCTCGCCAAGGTTTGCTGGTCCAAAATCAGCCAATGCACCCAAATCGCGGAGCATAACGTTTGCTTTCTCGTCTTTGTTTTTGAATTCCAGGGCGGTTGTTATTGAGGCTTTGCCATGCTTTTTTATGTGTGAGGTGTCGATTGGGGTGTTTTTGAAGTGGTATTTGATTTGTTGCAGGCCAAATTCGCTTGTGCAAACAATGGGGGTAACTTTGGCGCCTAAACTTGTTAAGGCTGAGGCTACGTTGATGGCGTTTCCTCCTCGCAGGTCAGTTTGGCGGATTCCATCTAAGCTGCCGCCTTTCCGTTTAGCCACCTTGGCAACCAACCTAGAAAATTCAAGGGCATCCCAGTCCAAGTTTATGAGTCGATCAAGGAAAAAATCGGGCATAACGACAACTTTGCATTCTTTGGGATTTTTTTCCAGAAAACTCTGCAGTTCAGTTTTGCACGCTGCTAAAGACATAGGAAAGCTCCTGTAGAGAGTAATTTCCAAAAAGCTAAAATAACCTTTTGATTTAGAATATGGATTTATTATACTTAGAAGGGAGTAGAGGAGTCTGCAGTTTAAAACCGAAGTTAGCCTACTATTAATTGCGATTACCTTGTTTGCAGTAGCAATGTTCTTCTACTCATATCAAGGCGACAACGAATCTTTAAGCCTAAGTTTAGCTTACCCATACCGAGGAGTCGCCCTCGCATTCGTAGGCTTCGGCTCAGTTTCCATGGTTACAGCGTCAATTTCTTACTCAAAACGAAGCAAAAACATCCTACGGTAGTTTTCAGGTTTTAAGCGCCCAAAACAAACCTAACCAGCAACCACACAAAATCCCCAAGCACCAAAGCAACAATCAACCCTAAAGTAACAAAAATCAACATAGGCAACCCAGGCGTCGCCCAAACGTAACCGTCGATTTTGCCTTCTTGTGCCGCTTTGGATAAGCGTTCAACAATTTTTTCCCGACCCTCATCATGAGGAACAATAACTAGATTGCGTTTTACGTTTTCGAACTGGTCATCCACGTCTTCTAAGGGAAAAATATGCCATTTCGCCTTCACCTTAGAAACAGCCATCTTGTAACCCGTGATTAGAACCAGAAACTTTTTCCCAACCGACTCGGAGGCGAGGGCTCCTGGGAACATTTTGGTTTTTGTTTTTTTGTGCCAGATAACATTGCGCAGTATCATGTATATCCCGCTTGCGGCTGCGAACAGAACAGCGTTGCCAAAGATTGTTATGGGAAATATGACTTGGGAGGTCGGCGATATTGCCCCAGCTAGAAGAGGCGTGAATAATGCTAAAGGCGCAAACGGCAGGGAGAGGGCGATGCACATGAGGGCTTTTGAATCCGCGCCGCCAAAACCGCCAGCGTAAAACAGCAGAAGCGCCAGCCCCGCGGTTACGCCGAAGCTTAAGCCGTAGAAGGGCAATTGTGAAGGCTCAAAGAGAAGCAGTTGCACCAAGGAAATAGAGAGCGCGATGGGCGCATAGACTGCCCAGACGCGGTTGCTGACTTCTCGGGTTTTGTAATCGCTCCATGAAGCATAGAGTAGAATGCCAATTGAGAGCGTTATTTGTGCTGCGGCAAAGATTACCTGCAAGGTTGGAAGCCTCTTTCAAGAGTTCGGTAAGTTTCTATAATTAAGTTACATAAATAAAATGTGTGTTTAAAATTCATATTTAGAGTCAGTTTTGGCTTTTGGTACATGTTTGAATATCAGGTTAGGAAGGCAATTGGCCGATACTGATGACTTCATGTTTTGTATACTGCCTCACTATTAGGATACTGATATTGAGACAAACGGTATGTTTTGCCCTAATGGTTGACTACCTCTTGTCCCAATTAAAGCCAAGTTAATGGGTGATGTGCCAGTGTATCCTGGACTAGAACTCGTAAAGGGTAAGCCAGTTTTTATCGCTCGACCAGAGGCAAAGTAAACAGCCGTTGGCACGTTATAGCGGAGAACAATATTCGTGTATGTACTCGAGATGGCTCCTGTACCCTCATTTACGTTAACTATGTACCAATACGATGCCCTAACTTGTTGTGCTGTCTCTGGGAATATGGAAAAAAACACTGAGCCAGAGTAAAGCGTTATATCGTTTTGCATTTGGTAATCAAGGTTTGTAAGAATCACTTTAAACGCTATAGGTGTCGAAGTTCCTGTTGTTACAGTGTAACCTGAAGAGGCGGCGGCCAAGTTTATGCTATATGGACCAGACCCTTGTACCGTATAGTAATAGAAGTCTTGAAAAGACATCATCAGAGCGCCAATGCCATTAGTTGTTTGAGAAACAACAATGTTTTGTGTGTTTGCCTGTTTTAACGCTACTGTGTTTCCTCGGCCGGTTATAAACCATGAAGCAAAGCTATAGGCACCTGTAGTAGATACACCTGCAACGGATACATTAAAATCTTGAGTTAGCGTTTCTCCACCTTGAAGAGTTATTTCTACTTTAGAAAAATTGTAATTATTCCAATTGTTAGTATCATTACTTACATAAAGCCATAGCGTAATAAGTCGGACACTAAAAGACCCGACATTTTGAAGGCGAGCTGAAATTCTGACAATCCCATTAGAACTTACGACATATGAGGTATTCAAAGCTTGTACGCTTTCGGACATTCGATCCAACTCTGTCTGGTTTTTTTGTCTAACAGCATCAACATAAATGGTATTTTGTGATAAAGTAAAGAAGAAATACGCCGAAGCTAAAGACCAAACGATCAACATCATGAATATGGCTCCGACTATGGATGATAACCCTCTTGAATTGAAACGCTTTCTTACCAGTCTTTTACGGTGAAAAGTTATATACAAAAGCTGAATCCCTCCCAGTTATTATTTTAACAGTATAAGCAATATTACTGGTTAATGTAGTATTAAGCGGCTGAATAAAATACCCTTCTTGACCAAAATCATAATTGTTGGTTGATGTGCTGTTTAATAATTTGGTTTTTCCAGTGCAATCTAATGAAATAGACCAAGAGGAGTTACTGACTGTTGAATTCTTAACTATAACATCATTGATACTCCCAGCGTTCATGAAATAAACAGTCAGGCTGCCATTAGTAGGCCCATAGTGAGTGGCATTGTAGAATGCATACTCGAAAGATATTGTTTCCCTAAGTTTATCTATGTCGGCATTAACACTTTGCCCATAATCAGAAACATAATCGTTTGAGGTTGACCTTGCGTATCCTAGAGCTATAAATCCAACAACAATAACAGCAGCCATCAATATCAAATTTGAGACAACTGAACTAACAGCTCGCCTATTCTTAACTAACATGTGAATTGGCGTAAAGGCCATTACTGACGCTGTTACTTTCCGCTTAATGGTTCGAGTTTTTTTCCGTATAACTTGAGCCTTGTTTTTTATACTCATATTTCTAACTCCTATCCAAGTTTTACGAATTGTGGAATTAACTTGGCAGCGATTATTGAAATAACCACTAGAATGGCTGAATGCTTTAATCCTGAAGCGATGGATTCGTCGCTTATTTTTCCTGCAACAATTCCGATAAGATAACTGTTGAAGATAACTGCCGTCATGAATACCGTTTGCATCAAGCCATTGTCTTTTGGCGCTGCGTCTACCCCAGGCACACTTATCCCGGTGGTTAAACCCATCATCATAATAGTGGTGGCAACCAGCAGAATCGAAGCTAAATACGGCATCATCACGTAGGGGCGAACCGACATTTTCTTTTCTTTCTCAACTTCCTGAGTTAAATTGTTGAAACGCGCTAAAGATTCAATCATTGGAATTGTGCCGCCGCCCACATCTATGGTTTCAACTAGCAGAAACATTACTATCTGAACCATCCAACTGCGTGTGCGATGCAGAAAATCCATCATAACCTTTTTAATGGGGATACCCCATGAAATCTCGGAGCTAATTTTCCGCAACTCCTTAGTAAAAGAGCCATAGTCCCGTTTAGATAGGCTTTCAATACATTTTTCAGGTGATAAACCCGTTTTTCGCACTTCGGTAAGGTCGCGGAGAAAACTGGTGACGCCTTGCTCCATGCTGTTCCTAGTTTTTGCTAATCTCATGTGCACTATGGCGGCTGGCGCTGCGGAGATGAACAGTGCGACAGATATGGCTACGGGCAAATCAACACCCCAAGCTTGCAGGGTGCTGAAGACTGGAAGCTCAACTGCGCCCATAAAGTTTGTGAGCAGTAGGAATACGATTATGGCTATTACGCTACTGACGCCGAACACTTTGTAGGGACGCATTTCCACCAGCGGTGTTTTCGGCTGCATACCGTGCGCTAGATAGATGAACATTACTGAGAGCATGGGCGTAAAAATGTAAGTGTACAGTAGTATGCCCGAGTATTGTGATATGTCTGAGCTTGCGCTGGTTCCACCTTGGATGCCGTTTACGGCGAACATTATGTAAAAGACAAGGGACATCATGACCATGACGATGATGAAAGTTTCTAGCAACATTCCCAGTCGTTCAGCAGCGGCTTTAACGCGAAGAGCGCGGACTTTGAAGATGTCTTCTGCTTTACGTTCAAGGTAGTGTCCGATGTCGCCACCTATAATGACCGTGGAAGCGTAACCGCCTAGAAAGTCTTTGAATATGTCTAGCGGCGTCTTTTTTGAAGCCATATCAAGGGCTGAGAGCGGGTCAACGCCGAAGATTTCTACGTCTTTTATGATATCTCTTGCTTCTTTACTCATCGCTGGCATGAGGTCAACTTGAGTTAAACGTTTGAAGCTGGAGTACGGTGCAATGCCTCCTGACGACATAACGCTAATGTAGGCTGCCGCAAAAGGCATTTCACACTCCAAACCTGAACTTCTATCGCTGGCATTGTTCATTGGTACAATTAGAAAACCGACAATAACGAAAAGGGGAAGAGGAACTAAAATTAAGAGAGGCAAAAAACCATACAGCAAAGCTACGCTTGCCGCTAAAACTGAAACTGGCGGCGGCACAATTCCAATGAAAAACATTAGCGAGATGTAGGTTTCAGAATAAATTTTCACGCGCCCTTTTTCGAGGGCACCCTTGATTTTTGGGAAGACGTTCTTTAAGACGTATGGTGCGATACGCCCGAAGAGGCGAAAGGCCCAGGCTTCAAATTTATCTAACAGCGGCAACTGGCTTAACCTCTTCACTTTCAAGTATTTTACGGTAGAATTCTTTTGGTCTAGCATAGTATTCTGCGATTATGGAGGCTACTTCTTTGTAGCTTCGAATATTGCCCTTGCGCATCCAACGCAGCACTTCTGTGCGACGATTCATCTCTTCGATGAGTTGTTCACGTGTTATGCCGAGGCGCTCTGAAAAATTGGTAAGTAGGAAACTGCCATCCAAATCTATGGTTTGCTGGTCTTTGATGGGGTCCCACTTGAAGGGGTTCACGTATTTTTCAGAATCAATAATTTCATTGACTGAAAGGACACGACGATAGGCTTTCTTTTCACCATTCTTCACTAAGTGAACACGTTGCACTGACATAACGATGTTCATAAGCGGGATGTAGGCTGGCGAAATGTCCATAGGCTTTTGAGTGAGACGTCTAACGGCTGACTGGACGTTTTCAGCGTGCATAGTACACATGCCACCGTGACCAGTAGCTAGAGCCTGGAACAAAACGTATGCTTCTTGACCTCGGACTTCCCCCACAATCATCAAATCGGGGCGGTGCCTCATGCAGGTCTTTACCAAGTCGAAGAGGGCGACTTCACCTACGCTGCTGCCGCCTAAACCGTAGCTTTGTCTTGCGATGAGTGAAACCCAGTTTTCATGTGACAGGTTAAGTTCAGCGGTTTCTTCGATGGTCATGATTTTGCTGCCTGGCTTAATGAGGCAACCTAAGGCGTTCAGAGCGGTGGTTTTGCCCGCTGCTGTTCCTCCGAGAACCATCACTGAGGCACGATTTTCAAGGCAAACCCAAAGGTACGCAGCCATTTCTTCGGTGAAGGTGCCGATGTTGATGAGGTCAATAATTGAGTATGGGTCTTCGCGGAACTTTCGGATGGTGAATGCTGTGCCAAACGGTGTGATTTCTCGTCTGTAGGCTACGGCAAGCCTGTGTTTTCCCGGAAGGGAAGCGTCAACGATGGGGAAGGCGCTGCTGACGTGTTTACCTGCCATGTGAACCAATTTGACGACAAGGTTGTCGAGGTCTTCGTCGCTGTCAAATTGCAGGTTAGTTTCTATGCTCTCAAACGTTCGATGCCAAATGTAAACAGGCTTCTTGACTCCATCGCAGGAAATGTCTTCTATGTTTGGGTCACGCATTAACGGGTCGATTTTGCCAAAACCAACCAAGTCGCGTTCTGCATGATAGAGAATCTTGGACCACGAGACATCTGGGAGCCAACCGAGACTGATGCGGTATTTGTCAACGATTTTTTTTGCTTCTTCGGCAAAGAATTTTCTTGGATCTGTTATTTCTTCTTTTGGTGATTCGATTTCGGCGAGCAAGATTTCTAGAATACGGTGGTATATGCCGCGTTCCATCGGGTCAAGCTGGAGCTCGTCGAGGATGTATTTGTTTTCGCCTGTTTTGGGGTCTTGAACTATGACAACTTGCGCGAATGGCTCGTAGAGGGGGTATTTTTCGATGATTTTTACGTCTTTTGGTAAGGTTTTAGTTGCAGATGGAACTTCTGGTTCGAGCCTTTTCTTTTTAAAACTTAGGTTTACTTTGAAGTGAATTTTCGGTAATTTTATCGGTTTGACACTTTTAATTCCTTTTTTAGTGTCCATCGATTTTTTAACTCGTGACTTTGCCGCTTTAATGCGTAGTTTGATTGATTGGCTGGTTTCATGCAGCCTATCAGATGTTTTTTTGAATCTTTCCTTTAGTTTTTCTGTTAGAGAACGTTTAGTTTGAGGGGTTTGTTTTGTCATTGTGGGTCTATATACAGATTTGCGATGACAAATCCTATTAAGTATTATGTCGCATTAAACCATATTGATGATATGTTCAACACAAATGCACAACAAGCAAGCACCAACCAAGCAGAAAAGCCTAAGCCACAACAAACTATTTTTAAACCCTCCAAACATGACATACATAAACACACTAACGGAAGAATAAAACTTGAACCAAACCGCAAAAATCATTAACCAAGCCAATAAAGAAGGCAGAAGGGCGCTTCTGGAAACCGAAGCCAAAACCATCTGCACCGAATACGGCATCCCAGTCACAAAATTTAATCTGGCAAAAAGCGAGAAAGAAGCCGCAGCACAAGCTGACCAAATCGGCTACCCCATCGTCTTAAAAATTGTTTCCCCAGACATCATCCACAAATCCGACGCTGGAGGCGTCATAGTTAACCTCAAAACCCCCGCAGAAGTTGCAAACGGCTACAAAAAAATAATCGAGAACGCAAAAAAATACAAGCCAGACGCAAAAATCGTGGGCATTTTAGTACAGGAAATGGCGCCGCAATCAACAGAGGTCATCGTGGGAGCAATCAAAGACCCGCAGTTTGGGCAGACTATAATGTTCGGGTTAGGCGGCATATTTGTTGAACTCCTCAAAGACGTAAACTTCCGTGTTGCCCCCATCACAACGGAGGACGCCAAAGAGATGATTACCCAGCTAAAGGCTTATCCACTCTTGAATGGGTACCGCAACACTCCGCCAGCAGACATCGACGCGCTTATAGCTATACTCTGCAGTACATCCCGCCTGGTAATGGATAACCCAGAAATCAAAGAACTAGACCTAAACCCCGTAATGGCATACCCGAAAGGCGCAAAAACAGTCGACGCAAGAATAATACTAGAATAACCTACTTCAAATCAAATTCTTTAGCGAAATCTTTGACCTTCACGAATTTGCCTTGTTTGCAGGCATCTTCTATTTCTTTAACAAATTCTGGTCTAAATTGACAATGGCTTTTATCCAATAGAAATTCCTTCACTAATTTCGATTAACAAAATATAACTTGACGTTATTTAAAATTATGGAAAAACAATTTTTCAATTTTTTAGAGTTACCCGACATCAAATTTTGCTCTTTATGTGGGCGCGGCGATTTTAGAATTGCCACAAGACTGCTTAAGAGAAAAGCGCCGTTTTGCAGTTGCATTGCTTCTCTACGCCTGTTAAGTTGTGGGACATGCGAATCTCTCCACACGCCCTACATAGCGCCATGTTGAAGACGCCAAGATGTGGTTGTGAATCCATGTTAAGCTTGCTTTTATTTTCATACGCTGGAGGGCTGTTGCCTAAAGAGATAACGGCTAAGTTGGTTGAGTCAAGATTGCTAGGCATCAGGTGAGTCGCAGGATTGTTCGGATGAATAAGCGGTTGGCTAAGGAGTTGGATTCGACCGCAGTTGAGCGACGCGGTTGGTGTTGGGCCATGACGAGCTTTGGTGTAGACGCTTACAAGGCATCCGAGAAGGATTTGCTGGATGAAGGCGTGACTCTGCATAATGCTTCTGAAGAGGAGACATAGGTCATGGCTTTGACTGAGCGCGAGAAGGCGATTTTACGCTTGAAGGCCGACGGAGTGTCAGATTATAGGATTGCTCGCAAGCTAAAGATGGAAACGCCCAACGTAACCAGTCTAGAAAGAATGCTTTAAGGAAACTAGAACGTGCAAGAGCTGATTTAGAGTTTGCCCAAGGACTCAAACTATCAAGATACTTTCGACTAACGCTGAAATAAACAAGTTATGTCTCCATACGCCTCCATTTATATAAAGACCGACCCCCTAAACCCTCAGCCTTACGCATTCATCCTGTCGCGTTAGCGGCAGGTATTCTGCTAGGTTTTTTATAAAATACTGATCTCAAACTTACACTAAAGATAATGTGAAAACGAATAATGCGCACCTCTCATCTTACTATTATTAAAAAAACGAAAATTTTCCTTGATATAACCTTCATCGTTTTCCATTTAAGCAATCGGATGTCCTAGGGTTTAGTACACTCGTACTAAAGCGTAGAAATAATTAACCACTCGACTAAGAGATTAGCGAAGATGTTAGGCGAAAGCTGCAACGTCTTCAAAAAAGGAGAATCTTAAATGAAAACCAAAATATCGAAGATTTTCGGCGTAATTTTGGTGTTAATCATTGCTTTGAGTTCTATTTCAATGAATCTAGTGAAGGCTGATATACAAATTATGGAGCCCTATAAAAGTTACTGTAGACGTGACACCGCATATACCTGGTTTACAAGAATTTCAACTACTGATGTGGCTAACGGAGATGATGTAGGCGTTTGGTATACTTTGCCTTGGTCATTTCCATACTTTGGTGAATACAAGACAAGGGTTTGGATCTGCTCAAACGGATTTTTGACATTTGACCCAACGCCAGCATTAACTGACTATAGTAATACTCCTGAAGAGTTTAAAGAGCGATATATGATTGCCCCATTCTGGGATGACTTACGCACCGACGTCAGCGGAGGGATTGTTTCAACTCCGGGCGTTTATGTTGATTACGTTGAAAACTGCATAGTCATTACATGGGAAGCAACACGCTATGGTGAACCGGCAGACTCGATTAAATTTCAAGTAGTCTTAGCTCCAAGCGGAATAATTAGAGTTTCTAAAAATTACATAACCGGCGCAGGAGGATTCACGCCGACTTATGGTATCAGCAAAGGAACGACAATAGACTTCTTAAGTTTAAGCTATGCCCCTTATTACGCCACTTGGGACTTCCTATATGATGTCGATGACTTATTCTACTACGACAGAGCAGGTGCCCCCATCTTGGATCCACCAACCTATTATTGTCTTACATCTGGCGGATATGTATACAACGGAGAATGTCATAGTGGCCCCCCTGTTTCTAGAGATTACGTTCCGGACTACTTTGAAT
>JAMDCS010000018.1 GCA_023488835.1 Candidatus Bathyarchaeota archaeon | reverse complement strand
GAAAGCACCAAATTTCTGGGCTCTCTATCCGTGGGCGCAATGAAATGTGTCTAAACGTCTTTGCAGCTAGGGGCGCTTTTGATTCGAAGTCTCTTATGGAAGTCTGTGAGCTCCTCAAAGCTAAGAGTAGATGTCCATACTACGCTAACGTGGAGGAACGCACCTACGATTACATGCAGCTTCAACAGCAAGTAGCCAGCCGACCCTACATGGGCTCTGAAATCCAGCGGATATGCAAGAAAAAAGAAGTCTGCCCCTACGAACTCGTAAAAGCAGGACTCTCAGATGTCCAAGTTGTTGCGTTGAGCTATCTATACGTTTTTGACCCCGTTATCCGCACGGCTTTTCTCAAAAATCTTGAGACGGAACTTCAAAAAATCATTCTAATCGTAGACGAAGCGCACAATTTGCCTGAAACAGCCATCGACATCTCAGGCAGCGCCCTCTCGCTTTTCGTTATGAGGGCGGCAGAAATGGAAGCCAACCGATTCGGCAACAAAGACATCGAAGAGTTTGCTCATTTCTTCAGGACTGAAGTGGAAAAAATCACCGATAAAATAAGCCGTGAAGAAATAATTCCTGCAAAAAGCATAATCGAAATAATCGAAAAACAAGGGAACATTCCTCGTCCCAGAGAGTTCTTTGAGCACATGCATGAAGCAGGCGCTGGTATCAAGAAGACCTTGTTGGCTGAGGGTAAGAACCCGAGATCTTATGTTCATGCGATGAGTGAGTTTTTGCTCAAATGGAATGACACTTTAGAGGATGATTCCTTCATTAACGTTGCAAGCCGGTACTTCAACAAAGAAAACAACAAGACTGCTAAGTTGGAGATTGTTGCGCTTGACCCTTCGAAGGTGACTCAGCCTGTTTTCTCATCAACCTACGCTAACGTGATTATGTCGGGAACACTTCAGCCGCTGGAAGCTTTCGCACGAATAACGCGATTGCCCGAGAGCACTGTAAAGTTTCTTGCGCCCTCGCCGTTTCCAAAAGAACACGTGTTCTCGGCGGTTTGCCTAGGCGTGACAACATCGATGGAGAAGAGAACGCCCCAAATGTACCAAACCATGGTTGAACGAATAAACGAAGTTGTAAACAGCACCCCAACCAACACGGGCGTCTTCGCAGCCTCCTTCCAAGTCCTAAACGCCCTATTAGCCGAGGGTTTAGAAAACGCTCTCTTAAAACCCCTGTTCCATGAACGCAAAGGCATGACTTCTAAAGCTAACGAAAAAATGGTCCAAGACTTCAAAGCTTGCGGCGACAAGGGCGGCGCCGTGTTTTTGGGTGTTCAGGGCGGCAGGACATCTGAGGGTGTGGATTTTCCAGGTAACCAGATGAATTCGGTGGTGGTTGTGGGTGTGCCTTATGCGGAGCCAACGCCCAGAATTAAAGCACAAATCGAGTATTATGATAAACGTTTTCCAGGGTTTGGACGCGAATACGGCTACGTTTTACCCGCCATGAAAAAAGCTTCACAGGCAGCTGGGAGACCCATAAGAACCCTCGATGACCGAGGCGCCATAGTGTTCTTAGATTTCCGTTTTGCAACAAACTACTGCAAAGGCTTCCTGCCATCATGGATAACCAACGGAATGAAAGTATTACCCGACAAAAAAGACGTTTTAGCAACCGAAGTCAGCAATTTCTTTAGAACTCAGTCCTGAACTTCCTGAAACTTCTCGTTCACAACCACTTTTCCTATAACAATCCTTAACGGTTTGGCTGAAACTGCAGTTTGAACTTTCAGCGTTTTCCTAAGTTGATTAATCTCACGCAGCACGCCGATTCCTAAAAATTTGCTTCCGCGACCGTAGATACCAATCAGTAAGCCTTTTTCCGGTTCTTGATTTTTTGGTATGGCGCTTCTAGGTTCGATTGTCATTTGGCTCTTAGGGTAGCATTGCAACTTTGCATGTTTGAGGTACCTTGCATAGGTCATTTCGCGGAGAATCTTGCGTTTTTCTGCAGTTCGCTGGTTAAGAGCAAAAGACGGTTCAACCACAACCACTGGAGCGCCCAAACTTGCAATCAAGGGCTCAAGTTCATCTTGCATTTGAACCCCCACGATAACATCAGGCTTAAGTGCATCAATCAGGGCAGTTTTATACCTAACAGCGACCTCACCGCTAATCCAACCGTCAGTGTTAACTAAGACAAAGTCCACTTGCTGCTGTAAAATCTCAGCCTTCATAGCAACTAAGCCTTCAATCACCTTCGCTATTGCCATTATCGGCGAGGTAACGCCAACAAAATAGGCGTTCTTGAGCTTTAAATCGTACAGTTCTGGTATGCGTTTAGAAGTTAGGGCGTAGCCAACGGTGGCTGAAGGACCGATATCCGATTGCCCTACGTCACCGTCTAAAACTGCAACCTTGCACTTCCCATCGATTAACTTGTTTAACAGGTAAGTGCAGAGGCTGCTTTTGCCACAATCAGCTGCTCCTAAAATCATAATAACTACAGGATGCTTCTGCAAAGTCAAAACGGCTTCAAGGGGTTTGTTCCATGATGATGGAACCGTGTTGCCAACAGTTTCAGCTATGCCAGAATTGGCGCCCAGCGAAACGTCAAAGACAGCTTTTTCAACGATAAAGAATGGCAGGCGTTTTCCTTCCCGAACCAGTACCCGCTGGGACTCTTTCATTGGGCAACCCAGCACTTCAGCTTTTCCAGAAACAAGCCGAGCCGACGCTGGACCGTCAACTAGCATTGTTTTATTGGATTCGATTGTGTGCTGCAATTGTTTTTCCCCTTGGAATGATATTTCCGGTTCTTCCAGCTATGCGTGTAGCTGAGGAAATGTGCCTGACTCCTCTGCTATGCTTGTTTTCTTTTAAAGGTTTGTTAGTTCCAGCCTCACCCACCACTTCCAGGACTACTTGAGGCGGCAGGGCGCTGTCTAAGTCTCCGAGTATTTCCTTGTAGACGGGAACACCATTCCCAATCTTAACCGAAACGCTGGTTACAGCAAAATCAACGTTGCGTAATATTTTGATTATGCTGTTAATTACTTCTTTAGTGCTAAAGCAGTTAGCTTCCTCAATAACTTTTCCATCAGCCACGGCGACCAACCCAACTGCAACCCCTGGGTCTATGCCGAAAACTATTTTCTCGAAGGCTTCCTTTCCCAAAAGCAATACCTTAACTTGCTCCACTAAACTGTCCAGCTCATCCTCGCCATGGAAAACCAGGATTTTTTCGTGATTTACCTGATGCTTTTCCTGCTCGGTTGTTATGACCAACGTTATTTTGGCAGGCACTGATTCTCTGGGAACTAAACTGATGAACGGGATATTTTGTTCTCTTAACTTGTTAACCAGCAGGAAGTAGGCTTTGCCTTGGACTGTGGCGACGGCAACTTTTTCTTTCATAAAGCAACCTTAAAGTATACGTTTAAGTGCAAAACACATTACTAGCTTCAAGTTAATAATCCTTGACGTGTAAAGCATGGTTACAATCCAGACAGGCAGCAAATGCATCGACACAGGCATCGGCGGAGGCATCTCGCCTGGAACGGTTACGTTGATTTATGGTGAGCCGGAAACTGGAAAAACAACGCTTGCCATGCAGTGCGCCGTCAACTGCGCCGTCCAGAACTTCAAGGTGCTGTTTGTGGATTGTGACAACACTTTCTACGCTAAAAGGCTCTCTCAAATTGCAAAAGACCGCTTTGATGAGGTTGCTGAACGAATAATCTTAGTTAAGCCGAAGGATTTTAGGGAACAAACAGCCCTCATAGACTGCATCCAAGATTACACCACCAAAAACGTCGGATTAATCATCATTGACACCTTCACCTCGCTCTATGGAGCAAAAGTCTGTGAAACAGCAGGCAAAGCCAAAGCGTTCGGCGTCAACCGTGAATTGAATCGGCAACTGGCTATTTTGGCGCAGACCACAAAAATCCAGAAAATCCCAGTTATAATAACAAGCCAAGTACGCAGCGTCTTTAGCGATCAGAGCTCAAGCGTTAGACCTGTGGCGACTAGAGTTTTGAAGTTCTGGGCTGACACCATAATCGCCCTCAAACCCACACATAACCCGCAGACAATCAAGGCTGTATTGGAGAAAGCACGGGAAATCACGGCAGAAGTAACGTGTTATGTACAAATAGGGGAAGCTGGAATACAAGATACACAATTCCACTGACGAATGGTTGAAACCCAATGGACTTAGCCCTGTTAATAGTTGAAGCTTTAAAGTTTATTTTCCCAGCCTACTGTGCCAACGCCACGCCAGTGCTTGCTGGAGGCGGCAAAAAAATGGATTTCGGCAAAAACTTTGTGGATGGCAAACGGGTTTTTGGCAACAACAAGACTTTCAGGGGTTTCTTTTTTGGTTGGGGTGTCGGCATCGGTGTTGGGTTGGTTGAGGGCTTGGTTTTCGGTTTTCAAAATTTCCCAGTTTTGTTTAGTTTGCTTATTCCTTTGGGGGGGCTTTTGGGCGATTTGACGGGCGCTTTCATAAAACGCAGATTAAATATCGCACCAGGCGGTTTATTGCCAATCGTTGACCAAGTTGACTTTGTGGTTGGGGCAGTTGTGTTTTCACTTCCTTTAGCATTAATCGGGTGGGAAGTAGCAGTGACAGTTTTGCTGATTACGCCGCCAATTCACCTGTTCACTAACTTTTTAGCGTACAAGCTAAAATTGAAGAAAAACCCGTGGTAAACCAAAAAATGAAATTTAGCGGCTAAAAAAATTATCGTCCGCCGCTTGACTTGAACTGAATTGAGCCTTCCAAGAACACGTATGCTAACAGTAAGAACGTGACACCTATAACTAGTAGCATGTAAGCTTGTCTTGGTTTATATGCACTCTTTGTGCTCTGATAAATGGCTAGCAGCCCTACAAAGCCAAGTGAATAGAGTATAGCTGAAATTATGGTGTCCGCTATGAATTGATGACTGATGTCTGGATATAGGAAGAAGAAGCGCCCATTAACATAGGCTGAGGGTTGGCGAGCTGCAGCGTCAGGACCAATAAGAGTATACAAGCCTCCGCCGAGGAGAAATACTGCGTAGGATAGCCCAATAACCGTAATTATGAATGCTGTGGGTGCATTTGTGGAGATTTTGCGGAACCATCGACTAAGCGAGAAGGATAAGCTTTCAGAACTTTTCTTTAGTTTACTAGTCATCTTCTGTTCTCTTCCTCAATTAGGTACTTTGCTACTTCTTTAGCCCATTCTCCAGTTAATGAATTTTTCTGAATCTCCACCAAATACTCCATCCAAGATACGTTCGATGCTGCTATCCAAACCCTGAATTTCTCAAGCACATTCTTGTAAGCCTTCGAATGCAGTGGGCAAAAACCGCTCTCTTCGGCGTCTCTGCTGCAAATTTTACAAATCACTGTTTACTCGCTCCTTTTGAGGGGCAATCTGGGTTTAGGCACAGCTTCCAAGGTCGCCTTCCCCTTAAATACACAGCCACCGTAGGTGAGCCGCAGCTTTTGCAAACGCTACTCAAAGGTTTAACAGTGCCAGTTTGCGGAAGTGGAAAAGCAGCGTTGCATTTGCCTTCAAAATAGTTTGTACAGCCGACAAAACGTTTGCCAGATTTCTTGGAGCGCAAAACCACCAGTTTTCCCTCATGGCATTTTGGGCATGCCCCCACGGTTCTTTCGTCGAGCTTGGCTTTCTGTAGTGGTTGGCTTAGCTGGGCGCCTATCGCGGCTTCTTTTTGTTTAAGCTCAGAAGTGACTTGTTTTAGGATTTCAGTGGCGTTTTGCAGCACTTTTTCTTTAGTTTGGTTGCCTTGCTGGATTTCGTTCATTTCGCCCTCAAGCTTTCGGGTTAATTCAGGGGAAACGACGGTTGGGCAATACTTTGAGAGAACTTCGATGACTTCAAAACCAAGGTCACTAACAAAGAGGCTGTCGGTTCCGCTTAGGTATTTGCGGTCGTAGAGTGTTTGGATTGTTGCTGCCCGTGTTGCTTTTGTGCCAATTTCTTCTTTCTCCATTTTCAAAAGTAAACTGCGAGGGTTGTACCTGGCGGGGGGTTTAGTAAAATGGTTGTTTAGGGCTATTTTTTTAACGCTGACTTTTTGTCCTTCAGTTAGCGGCGGCAAAGCAGAATCCTTCAACTGAACGTACGGCTTGTACAAGCGAAGCCACCCTTCCGTCAACGTTCGAGTTGCATTCAGGTAGAAAAGGTTGCCGTTGAGGCTTATGGTTACATTTATGCTTTGGAGAATTGCTGGTTCACCGAAAACAGCTAAAAACCGCTTAACCACCAAATCAAAAACATTTCTTTCAGCAGTGTCGAGGGGTTTTTCAGGCAGGTTTCCCGTGGGGTAGATGGCTGGGTGTGCGGGGTCATATTTTTTGCCCTCGATAGGTTTTAGCTCGGTTTTGGAGAGGAGCTCAGCTGTGTGCTTTGCGTATGCGGGTGCTTTTCCAAGTTTTTTAAGGATTGTTTTGTAGCCGATTGAGGGCGGAAGCTTTTGGCTGCTCGTTCGGGGATAAGAAATCAACGCGTCCAAGTACAAGTGCTGGAGAATGCTTGAGGTGCGCATAGGCGTGTACTTGAAGATTCGGTAAGCTTCACTCTGCAAAGAGCCAAGGTCAAAGGGTACTGGCGGGTTCTGCTCGAACTCTTTCACGTCTACTGTTCCTATTTGGCCTTCTTTGGTCTTGCAAGCATCCTTAACCGCCGTTGCCTGCGCCTTGTTTTCAAGCGTTTTTTCGTATTCAACCTCAAAGACAGCGTCGTTTATGCTTATTTTCGCAGTTATAGTCCAGTAAGGTGTGGGCACAAAGCAGTTTATGGTTTTTTCGCGGGCTTCAAGGAATCTCAGCGTTGGTCCTTGCACTCGACCAGCGCTGAGCGTGGCGTATTGTCCGCTGCAGTTTTGGGCAGCTTGGGTTAAGGCTCGCGACAGGTTTATGCCGTATAACCAATCAACTTCATGGCGGGTTAATCCTGCTTCGACGAGCGCAAAATCTAAGGCGGGCAGTAGGTGAGTGTAGGATTCTTGGAGTTCTTCTTTGGTGAGGGTTGAGTATTTCATTCGTTTAGCTGTTGCTTCTTTGCCGCCACAGGCGTACTTTAGGATGGTGTAGCCTATGATGCTGCCTTCAATGTCAAAGTCGCAAGCATCCACGAACCCTTCTGCGTCTTTAGCTAGTTGGGCAATAACTTTTAGCCAAACCCGAATTCTAGACGCTCCGCGCTCAGCTTGATACCGTGGAACCCACTGATAATCAAAAACTGGATAGCCTCGCCCCTTCTGCTTGCTTGTAATCGTGTATAAGTGACCCAACGCTGGAACCACCACTATATTGCCGTCACGGTAGGCTTGGTAGTAGGGAACGCCGTTGCTGACTGCTTTTTTCGGTTTTCCACCCTCGTCAAGCGCCATAGCTATTCTGTTTGCGGCATCAGGTTTTTCCGTGACGATTAGCGTGTACTTCTCCATGCGCTATTAAACCACACTTAACATTCCAGAAGGCTTTCCCATTAAAAGCTTTACAGTTGTCCATCAAGGATTATTTGGATTTATTTTTTTAGCAACCAATAAATAATCCATGCCCATGTTACTACTGGGGAATTGGGTGCCACAACGCGTTATTTGTCATGGTTGCAACCATATTTTATATGAAGGCAAAGACCTTAAACCGCCAGACGAAATTATCTCGCAGCATGAAGGGAAATGCCCGAAATGCAACAGAAAACTATCCTTGTTGCCCATGGACGTGGAAGTTAAACCTTTAAGCAAACGTTGAGAGCAAACTTGAGTACTCCAACCGAAGCCCCGATTGATTTGTCAGCTGAGACTCATTGGGAAATGGCAGCCAAAACCCGAATGGGCAAGTACCTGACTATCTTGGAAACCGATTTTATTTCTAAATCAATAGACCTATCTAAAGAGAACATTGCGGTGATGGACGTTGGCGCTGAAGCGGGTCGTTTCTCGCTTTTGGCGGCAAACAGTAAAGCCTCCGTTGTAAGCGTCGATGTTAATGCTTATGCCCTCAGAAGGCTCAAGCTCAAAAATAGACAAGTCAACGTTATACGGGCAGATGCAAGACATCTTCCATTAAAGGAAGAAGTGTTTGATGTTGTTTTCATGATTGAAGTTTTAGATTACATCCCAGAACTTGAACAAGCTTTGATGGAGTGCAAGCGAACTTTGAAGCCGAATGCTTCTTGTATACTGTCTTTTGGCAACAAATCAAGCCTTAAAGCAAGATTGAAGGCGATGCAGGGAAAATCCTACCGTCACTCATACAATGAAACAATGATTTGTTGCCAAAAGACAGGGTTGATGGTGAAAAAGAAAACGGGGTACAGTTGGTTGCCGTTTGGAAGAACATCTCAGAGCAGTCTTGTGCCTATCCTATCTGGGGGTGAGAATATTTTTGGGTTACGAAGGGTTGTTAGGTTTAGCCCCTGGGTCATTATTCATGTAACTAAACCCTCTTAGTCGCTTGAAGCCATTCTGGCTGGTTTTGGAAAGCCATAAATAAATCGCCAATGTGTAAAATAGTACAATCGCAATATACCTTTGGAAGAGATGGTTTAAAGTGGGCGAAGGAATTAAGGAAAAACTAGGCAGTAGCTTATCAATTTTTAACAGGCTAAGAATTCAGGTAAGCCACGGTTCAATCATTGCTTTCGCAGCGTTAGTGATGATTCTCTTTGTTGCTTTCACAGTTCGTATTTTACCCCTACGTTGGGAAAACCTCTCTGGAGGCACAGCTCTTCTAAATGAGTTTGACCCCTACTACCAATTCAGCATAACCCAGCACATGGTAAATAACGGTTTACTTTCACCCTATTGGCCAACACACTGGATTAACCTACAGAAATGGTATCCAGATGGAATAGACATGGCTACTTCACTGCCAGCTCTACCTATGACAGCTGCCGTACTCTTCCAAGTTGTCTCATTATTCGGTGCAAAAATCGATTTAATGACGTTCACCTCAATATTGCCAGCAGTCATAGCTGTGGTCTCATGTTTAGTTCTCTACTTTATTGGCAAAGACATGGGTGGAAAAGCAGTGGGTCTATTCGCAGCGTTATTCCTCGCGTTAGCGCCATCATTCTTACAGAGAAGCTCGCTGGGATTCTTCGATACAGAAGTGCCCGGTGTCCTTGGGCTAGTACTGTTCATCTTCCTGTTCCTAAGATCAGTGGACAGTAACAGGTCATTGCGTGCATCATTAATGTACTCCTTAGGCGCAGGCGGCGCATTGGCATATTTCATCTCAGGCTGGGGAGCAGCATACTACCTGATTGCCCTATCAGTCCTGTTTGTCTTTGTCATGGTCCTGCTAAAGAGATACAGCCAAAGACTGCTGATTAACTACAGCATAACGTTTGGTTTAGCATTGTTTATAGGAACAAAAGTTCCCTACATCTCTCTGGGCTACTTGTCTTCGGCCGCAATCCTTCCAGTCGCGGCAGTGTTCATCGTACTTGTAGTTGCGGAAATTCTGCGAAACAACATATCAATGAAAACCAAACTCACCTTGGCACTCGTATCTCTTGTAGGTATTGTAGGCGGTTTTATCGCTCTAGCGGCAACTGGCTTGATGGGAAGCATTACAGGAAAATTCATAACGGTTTTGAACCCCTTCATCAGGGCAGCCTCGCCCCTCGTCGACTCTGTGGCAGAACAAAAAATCTCCGCATGGGGAAACCTCTACTTAGAATTTGGTATCGCAATACTATTCTTCCTTGTAGGCCTATACTTTGTACTGAAAAATCCAACTAACAGAAACGTATTCCTTTTGCTCTTCGCCGTAACTGGACTCTACTTTGCGGCTTCAATGGTACGACTACTGGTCCTCTTTGCTCCAGTGTTCGCTATAATAGCAGGCATAGGCATCATCAGCGTACTAAAGCCATTCTTTAACCTGCTCCAAGAAGCGCCACGGGCTCTCGCAAAATCGAAGCGAAGAATGGCACGTGTAAGCAAGGAATACAGCGGCGTCGCAGTCTTCGTAATCTTCATGATTCTAGTAACAAACTTGGCGTTTTCACCACAAACAGGCGGAATGCCAAAAGCCATCGGACAAGCTTATGTGCCAACAGCAATCAGCGCTTCAAGCCTTCCAATAGGCGGAGCAAGTCTTAACGCGCCAGTAAGTGCATGGCTTGACGCTGTGCATTGGCTGCAGAATAACGTTCGCTCAACTGATGCCGTTGTTATGTGGTGGGACTACGGCAACTGGCTAGCCGACCTTGGAAACGTAACCAGCTTAGCAGATAACACTACCTTTAACAGCACTCAGATAGAGAACGTTGGCTTCATATTCATGGCTAACGAGAACCAATCGATGGCAATGCTCTCTAACTATGGCCAGTCACGTGTCAAATACATCGCTGTCTTTGAAGTCCTACAAATATCTCAAGCAAGCAGCGGGTCATCGTATATTGCAAGCCCAGCAGGGTACGGAGATGAAGGCAAATGGGTATGGATGGCAAGAATTTCAGGACAGGCAAAGACAAGACTGATAAACGAAGGCTACATGAACCCAGCAACCGCATGGAAAGATGAAACACAATTCGGCGCCAGTAACCCACAAACGGGCAAGTGGGAATGGAACGACCAAGGCTTAAACTCCACAGTATTCGAACTATTGAACTATGCAGAAGTCGATTACGCCAATACAATTACCACCGCTACCAACAACCAAATCACCGTTAGCCCAGATCAAACAACCACAACACCCACATACTTCCAAAAAGCATACTTCGCGGGAATAAACACAAATCCAGGGCAATATGGCGGCTTAATTCCAATAATTGCAATCTACAAGATTGACTGGGCATCATGGGACGCCGCACACGGCATAACACCGCCCTAAGCAGGAAGCGAAGCAGTGTTTCCAAAGGTCCCCGATCAACATAAAGTTGGTCGACCTTTAATCCCCAACGGTTTAGGCGTTCTTTTTGTCCTAACCACCACCGTTTATCTTTTCTCGATTTACTTCTCGAATAAAGTTTTCAACATAGGATTAGACACTTCGGTCAACGGTGTTTCTGCTGCATTAACCCTAGCTGTCTGCATATTATTCGGCGGTTTCATGGGGCTTTTAGACGATTTTATGGATTTGAAATGGCGCTACAAAGCGTTCATGCCCCTTATTGCAGCCCTACCCCTGATGTACTATGTGTTTGAAGGATTACAGATTGGCGCCATTCGAACGTCTATAGCGCTTCCATTCTTGGGAACCCTGCAATTTGGCGCATACTACGTCTTTCTCATTGTTCCGCTTATCGTAATGATTGTTACAAACACCGTTAACCAGCTTGGAGGGTTAAACGGGCTCGAAACCGTTTGCCCAGCCATCGTCATCTTGGGATTGATGGCGTTTTCACCCTCCTACACCCTTATGGTCGGACCCCTGCTCTTCTGGCTTATCTTGGCGTTCTTTAACGTGCGAGGCAAGATTTTTGTGGGCAACGCAGGTTCATTTGCCATAGGAATAACCACCGCATCCTTCGCCGTTATCTCTGACCTAAAAGTTAACCTTTTAATCTCCATATTGCCCTTTATCTTTAACTCATCAATCATACTACTGGCAATCTTCTTCACACGCAAAAGAGCCAAAGTCACCTTCGACGGTACAAAACTCTGCTCAGACAGCAGAAAAAGTCTTGTAACAATCATCTGTTACCGTCGCCCCTTAACTGAACGGCAGATAGTGCAGATAATCGCCATCACAGTTGGTCTCTTCACTCTGCTTGGCGCAATAATACGGCTACTATCATAACCTTTCCCACTTTACTCAAACTTTAAGATAGACACAGGTTTTTTAGCGGGTTTTAGAAAAGCAAATCAGAAAGAAAAATCAGCAGCTTAGAATATCCCTCGCCCAACGCCAACAATAGGTTCTACATATCGGAGACTACACAAAAGAGGAATAGTTAAGCTCCAAGGAAACTTTCAAGTTTAGTTAACCCGATGATTTCGTCAAAACTTAATCCCAAAGCATCCAAAACCTGATCAAAAGTTGAATGCAAATAAGCAATGTACTTGTCAACGTCCACTTCGTTTCTGGATGTTAACTCAACAGGTTTCACTCGGGGCTCCCGAATGACTTTAACGAAGCTAATGAGGTCGCCCGCTCGCAGTTCCCTTCCGTTTTGCTCCAGAATTCTTGCAGCTTTCACATGCTGCGGCGTAGTTTTCGTGTAACTGCTAAGCTCGTCGCCCAAGACCACATGGAATGCTAATTCGCTGATGTCTGCCCATTCCCTGCGTTTTAGCCGTTGGTGGCGTTCGCGGATTATTTCTGCAATGTCTTTTTTTGCTTTCTCGAAATCTTCAGGGGTCTTAACTTTTGCAAGTCGCTCCTTCATCTTGTTGAAGGCGTCTCTGATGAAGGTTGGTATGTGTTTTTTCTTGCCCGTTAACCCTTTAACGTCAACTGTGCCGTCTTCGAGGACGCCGAGGTAGTTCTTTTTGCGTGAACTAAAAACGGCGTAGCGGTAAACTTTGTCCACGTCAATACCCATGTTCAACTCATGCTCAGTATAGTGAACTACATCTTCGATCTGTTCTTTGGAGGGGTTTTTCAAAAATAAGCAGTCACCCCAATTGCAAAGGACACACCATACCTGACACGCCCCACTGGGTCTGCACAGAAAAACGCGCCCTAGAAAGCCTCCTAATTGGCTCGCTTCGCGATTTGCGTGTGCGGTGGTACAAGAGCCGTGCCAAAGACAAAACCTTGCCGGCGGAACTGATCCT
>JAMDCS010000059.1 GCA_023488835.1 Candidatus Bathyarchaeota archaeon | reverse complement strand
ATAACCTGGAGAATTTGTCATGCCAAAACCGAGAAAATGTTCGTTCTGTGGTGCTGATTTCCCAGCTGGCACAGGCATGATGTTCGTTAAAAACGACGGCTCAATCCTTTGGTTCGACTCTGGCAAATGCAAGAAAAGCAGCTTAGCATTCAAACGTGATGCACGCAAACTCAAGTGGACCAAGTACTTCGGTAAAGAAGAGAAAGGTAAAGGGTAAACCAGCAAGCAATCTTCTACGTTTTCAACCCATTTTTTCCTATTTTATACTAATGTTTGTATTCGATTTTCGACTGAAACCTTATTTTCTAGCAGTTAAGCTCTAAAATCGGGTTTCAGATTTGCCGCTTCTGTACGCAAAAAAAGAAGTATTCAACTGGCTAAAACAGGGCAAAAAAACAATCGACGTGAGAAAAGGCAATCCCCAACGCGGGGAAATCGCTGTTTTCCAGTCGGGACCACATACTTTGCGGCTTAAAATAGTGAAGAGGGAGTCTGGGCGGCTTACGGAGATTTTGCGTTTAGACAATTATAAGGCGGTTATTCCTTCAGCTGTCGAGCTTGGTGACGCGGTTGGTTATTTGAGGGGCATTTATGGTGTTTGTGATGGGGTTTTTACTGCTTATTATCTTGCGTCGTTACCCGTTTCCGAAAAAAGCTAATTAGCAGTTGAAATTGAACAGCGATGAGTTTATTTTTACGATATTAGTAAAATATATGTGGAAAACGTAATGCTTAAATAATCTGTCAACCAATGTTGCTTACCTAAAAGAGGAATTCAAAATGGCAACATTCAGCGGTTGTTACACTGCACTAATAACCCCCATGAACCGTAATCGCCAAGTCGATTACGAAGGATTACAGCAACTGGTAGATTTCCAAATAAAAAACGGCGTCAAAGGCATACTAGCCGTCGGCACAACCGGCGAAAGCCCAACCTTAGACTGGAACGAACACAGCGAAGTCATCGAAAAAGTACACGAATACTCCACCAACAGGTGCCTAACTATAGCGGGCACCGGAAGCAACTCAACCCAAGAAGCCATCGAAGGCACAGCACACGCCCAAAACGCTGGTATAAACTGTGTTCTCCTCGTTGACCCATACTATAATGGGCCAAGTTCAATGGAGATTCGCAGAGAATACATCGAGCCTATCGCACGCCAGTTTCCAGAGGTCCAAGTAATTCCATACATCATCCCAGGCAGAACTGGGACACAGCTTTTTCCCCAAGACCTCGCGATGCTCCATCAGCAATACCCAAACGTTCGCTCTGTAAAGGAAGCCACTGGCGACCTCAAAAACATGGAGTTAACTAGGCAACTCTGCGGAGAGGATTTTGATATCCTTTCAGGGGATGATGACAAGACTTACACGATGATGATTTCGCCCGACATTGCTGCTAGCGGCGTCATATCTGTCGTTTCTAATGTTGCTCCAAGCGCAGTCGTCGACATGGTACACTACATCCTCGATGGTAACGAGGAGGCTGCAAGCGTAATCTCCCAAGCACTCCAACCGCTCTTCAACATCGTCACCGTCAAAACCCAAGAGCAAACGCCATACGGCCAAGTAGCATGCAAAGCCCGCAATCCACTCGCCTACAAGACGCTTATGAACATCTTAGGCATGCCGTCAGGTCCCTGCAGGCAACCGTTAGGAAAAATGACTCGCAGCGGCTTAGATGTGGTCTTGGCAAACGCGCGGAAAGTCTACGAAAGCAACCCGCAGATTCTAAAGCCAATCGCCGACTACTTTGGCGTAGACCTCAAAGAACGACTCTACAACGAAAAGTACCTGGAAGGGCTATTCTATGCTTAAGCTCTGTGTAGCAGGCGCCGCAGGCAGGATGGGCAACGCCATCATAAACGAAGCCACCGCGAAAGGTCACCAAATCGTAGGCGCCATAGAAGCACCCAACACTCCCGACATCGGCAGAAGCCTGCGAGAGCTAAACATTACCAACTCCGACACAATAATCCTGAGCTCCGACAGATTAAGTGAAGCCGTCAGAGACGCCGACGTTTACATTAGTTTTACCATGCCAGCAGCCGAAGTCATCAACATCCCAATCGTTGCCAACCTTGGAAAACGCATAATCCTCGGCACCACAGGCTTCACGTCAGAACAAAACCGACAAGTAGTAGCTGCAATGTCGGGCAAGGTTTCAGCAGTGTTCTCACCAAACTACAGCGTAGGCGTCAACATACTCTTCAAACTAGCCGAATTACTCAAAGCATTTCCGCAGGGCTATGATTTCAGCATAAACGAAATCCACCACACAGGCAAGAAGGATGCACCAAGCGGAACAGCCAAAAAACTAGGCGAAATCGTTGCTAACGTTCGCGGTTACAAGAAGACCATTTCGGGACGCGAAGGCATCAGCCCACGGCAGCCAGAAGAGCTTGAAATAACCGCGCTGCGTGCAGGAGGCGTTCCAGGAATCCACGACTTAATCGTTGCAGGACCCTACGAAATGCTACGGATCGAGCACACCGCTTTCTCGCGAAACGTGTTCGCTCAGGGCGCGGTGTATGCAGCGGAGTGGCTAAGCAGGCAAACGGAGCCTAAAGTTTACAGTATGACTGACGTGTTAGGCTTAACCTAAACCATTAAGTTTTTTATCAAGGAAGAAATAAAGTGAAAAGGTCAAAGGAAGAAACAAAGTATGTCAAATAAGCGTAAAGTCGCCATACTTGGCGCAACCGGAGCCGTCGGACAACGGTACATTCAACTCCTACAAGGACACCCATGGTTCAAAATTGAGGTGCTTGCCGCTTCAGAGCGGTCAGCAGGCAAAAAATACAAAGACGCCTGCAACTGGATAATGGAGTCAAACCTGCCTAAAGAAATCGCTGAAATGCCAGTCGTCAACGCTGACGTGGCGTCGGTTGAGAAGGCTGGCGATGTCGACTTGGTGTTCTCGTCTCTTCCAGGCGACTTGGCAGGTCCAGTGGAAGCAGAATTCGCCGCCATGTACCCCGTGTTTAGCAAGGCAAGCGCCCACAGAATGGAGAAGGATGTGCCTTTGATTATTCCAGAGGTTAACCCTGACCATGCTGAACTAGTTAAGCTTCAGCAGAAGGCACGAGGCTGGAAAGGTTTTATCACCACTGACCCTAACTGCAGCACCATCCAACTTGCAATTACGCTAAAGCCCTTGATGCAGTTTGGTCTCAGAAACGTTGTAGTTACCACGATGCAAGCGTTAAGCGGAGCAGGATACCCGGGTGTGGCTTCGCTGGACATAATCGATAACGTAGTTCCTTTCATCTCGGGCGAAGAAGAAAAGATGGAAGCAGAAGCCCTAAAAATCCTTGGCTCCTTCAACGGAAAGGTCGTGAGGAACGCTGATTTCCAGCTTAGCGCAAGCTGCAACCGAGTCCACGTCAAAGATGGGCATTTAGAATCCGTCTTCATCAAACTGGACCAAGACCCATCGATAGAAGCAATCGAAGCTGCATTCGCCAATTTCAAGGGTGAACCACAAAAACTTAAGCTGCCCTCAGCCCCAGAAAACCCAATCGTCGTTCGCCATGAAAAGAACCGACCCCAACCACGCTATGACCGAGACACAGGCTGCGGCATGAGCGTCGTCGTGGGCAGAATCCGCAAAGACCCAATCATGACCTTCAAGTACATGTGCCTAGGACACAATACGCTTCGGGGCGCTGCAGGCGGAGGCATTCTTAGCGCGGAGTTGTATGTGGCTAAAGGTTTAGCTTAAATGCCGCTCAGGTAGTAACAGTAGAGTCTGGTGTAAGGTGGATGGTTAAGAGAAAGCTTCGTGAACCCTTAGAAGACCGAAAAGGCAGCCTCTTCTTTGACGGCTTCTCAGTTAAGGAACTGGCGGAAAAATACGATACGCCACTTTACGTGCTAAGTGAGAAGCGTATCAGAGACAACTACAACCGTCTCCACAACGCCTTAATCAGCAACTACAAGCACCTGCGCGTCTACTATGCTGCCAAAGCCAACAGCAACCTGACTGTGCTAAAGATTCTGCAGTCCGAAGGCGCATACTTAGACACCGTTAGCCCGGGCGAAGTGTTCATGGGCTTAAGCAGCGGATACACACCCGACCGCATCTTATTCACTGGAACCAGCGTGAGAAACGACGAATTAAAGTTCTTGGCTGGCGCAAACATAACTGTGAACATAGATTCGCAGTCTGAGATGGATAGATTGCTAAAGATCGCTGTTCCCCCAGTCGTTTCAGTGCGTGTTAACCCAGAAGTCGGCGCAGGACATCACAACCACTGCATCACCGCAGGTCCCGAATCCAAATTTGGGCTCTGGGAAGAAGAAACCATTCAAGCCTATGCGATTGCTAAGCGGGCACGTGTCGAACGTTTTGGCATTCACATGCACATTGGCTCAGGCATCTTGGAGATTGAACCTTATGCGTTGGCTGTCGATAAGCTCCTGAGCATAGCTAAGCGAGTGCACGATGAAGTAGGTATAGAATTCGAGTTCATCGACATCGGAGGCGGATTCGGTATCCCGTACAAGCCAGAAGACAAAGACATAGACTTAACAGAATTCTCCAACAAAATCGTCACACCATTCAAGAGCAAAGTCAAAGAATATGGTCTTGGCAAGCCATTCTTATGCGTTGAACCAGGCAGATACCTGGTTTGCGACGCAAGCATCCTACTAACCACCGTGAACACAGTCAAGACAACGCCCTCCAAGAAATTCGTCGGGGTAGACGCAGGCTTCAACACCCTTGTGCGACCAACAATGTACGGTTCCTACCACCCAATTCTGGTTGCCAACAAGCTTGCACGAGCTGACAAGGAAAACTATGATGTGGTAGGTCCAATCTGCGAGTCAGGCGACGCCTTAGCCAAAGACCGTCAGCTACCAGTGGTTGAGGAGGGTGATTTGCTAGTCGTCCTAAACGCTGGAGCTTACGGTTTTAGCATGAGTTCACAGTACAACTCACGACCCCGCGCAGCGGAAGTAATGATTCGGCAGGGCAAAGCGGTTGTGGTTAGACAACGCGAGCAACTGAATGATTTGATGTCTAGTCAACGGACGGTAGAGTGAGCATATGCATTTTTGGAAGATGCACGGCTTAGGCAACGACTACATCGTGATTGATAATAGGGACCAAAAAATCAGCGATAAGCATGCTGCGGAGTTGGCGAAGAAGCTATGCGAGAGGCACTTCTCAGTTGGCGCAGATGGGCTTCTTCTGGTCTGCAATTCAACAGTTGCCGATGCGAAGATGCGAATTTTCAATGCTGACGGCAGCGAAGCTGAAATGTGTGGCAACGGCATACGATGCTTCAGCAAGTACTGCTACGAAAATGGTATCGTTCCCAAGCGAGAATTCTCTGTGGAAACGCTGGCAGGAACAAAACATGTCTGGCTTACTCTCAAGGACAAAGAAGTCACCGCCGTCAAGGTAGATATGGGCGAGCCGAACTGGGAAAGAAGCAGCCTACCCATGAAAGGGAAGGGCACATGCATCAATGAGGACCTAGATGTTGACGACCAACAGTTCAAGGTAACATGCCTCTCAATGGGTAACCCTCATTGCGTAATCTTCGTTGACTGCATCGACTGCTTCCCCGTTGAAGAGATCGGTTCAAAGATTGAAAATCATAAGGCTTTCCCAAAGCGAACCAACGTGGGTTTTGTTGAGGTCCTCAATGAGAATGAGTTAAATCTTCGGGTTTGGGAACGCGGTTGCGGAGAAACCTTAGCATGCGGAACGGGAACGTGTGCTGCTGTGGCTGCTGCAAACAAGCTTGGTAAAGTCGGCAACAAAGTAACCGTTCACGTGCTCGGCGGCGACCTCCAAGTCGAAGTCGGAAAAACTCTATTCCTGATTGGGGTAGCCGAGAAAGTTTATCAAGGAACACTATTCAAGGAGCCATAAAACATGACGTTCGAGTATGCAGACCGAATTAAACGGTTACCACCATACCTGTTTGCTGAACTAGAAAAACTTACAAGAGAAAAAAAACTTAAGGGAATTGACCTTATCTCGTTGAGTATCGGCGACCCTGACCTTCCACCGCCACCCTTTATCATCGAATCGCTCAAAGAAGAAGCAGGAGACCCAAAGAATCATAATTACTCTTTTAGTCAAGGCGAACCAGACTTTAGAGAAGCAGTGACGGCGTGGTGCAAGAAACGGTTCAATGTTGATTTGCAGCAGGACCAAGTTGTCGCGCTTTTGGGCTCAAAGGAGGGGATAGCAAACATTGCCCGTGCATTCATTAACCCGGGTGACCGCGTTTTGGTGCCTGACCCAGCTTACCCAGTTTACGCTCAGGGTAGCACAATACTCTGCGATGGCATAACCGTGCCTATGCCGTTGTTGGAGGAGAATGGTTTCAAACCAGACTTTGACGCCATCGACGCTAAAGGCGCCAAGATGATGTTTCTAAATTACCCCAATAACCCGACTGCTGCAACTGTTGACAAGAAATTCCTAAAAGAAGCTATTGATTTTGCCAAAGACAACAAGTTGATGCTTTGTTATGACAATGCTTACTCAGAGGTCACTTACGACGGCTACAGCGCCCCCCAGTTGTTGGAAGTTGACGGTGGCATGGATGTTGCCATCGAGTTCCATTCGCTCTCAAAAACCTTCAACATGACTGGTGACCGTATCGGTTTTGCAGTGGGCAACAAGCAACTTGTTGACGGGTTAACTAAGGTTAAAACCCAAATCGACAGTGGACCGCCAGTGTACACTCAGAAGGTCGCAGTAAAAGCCCTCTCATCATACAAAAGCCGGGAAGCCCCAGAGTTCCTTAGAAAAAACAATCAAACCCTGCAAGAACGCCGCGACCTGCTAGTTGGCACGCTCTGCAAGCTTGGTTACGAAGTTGAAAGGCCCAAGGCAACGTTTTATGTTTGGGTTAACTGCAAGTGCGATTCGATGAAATTTGTTGCAAAACTGCTGGATGTTGGTGTGGCTGTAACGCCTGGTGATGGTTTTGGCAAGTACGGCGAAGGCTACGCAAGAATAACGTTCACGCAGCCCAAAGAGCGCATAATTGAAGCCTGCACCAGAATCGCAAGCGCCTTCTAGGTGCCTTTCTTTTTTTCTTTAAGCGATAGGTCTTCTATCTTTTATCTAACCTCTATCCCCTACTAGTTTTCCACATGGTCTTTAGTTTAAAGCTTGTACCTATTGGAAAAGTAATTTAGGTCTTTTTTGTTGTTTTTTAGCCTCAACCTATTGGAAACACAATTTAACAACAAACCACAACCACTTACCACTTCCCACAACTGGAAAAAACTTGAGCACTCTGGCTGCTCACACAAAACTATACCCCCCTTATATAAAGAGCCAAATGGTTCTGTTACCTCTTCGGTAAAATCTTCTACATGAAAAGGCTGTTACTTTTCGGTTGATGCCGGGCTGGCTATGTGGTTGGTATATAGTAAACGCTGAATAGGCAAAGTTTTATCCACACTAATTTAGAAGATGATTCAGGGGTTCCTGTGGAAAAACTGTCAGGCGCACAGAATATAATAGATAATAAACAAGCTATAGAAATTTTGACAAAAATTGAAGAGCAATTGATAATTAAATTTGATAAGCTGAGAAAACAAAAGTACAATCCAAACACTAAAGGTTATGATTATGAAGAGATTGTTAAGCAATTTTACGAAGATTATGTCGGTGGCGCTTTTGATGTTCAAATAAGGATGGGTATTTTAGATGCTGAATTGAAGGCGTTATCGGTATTTAGTTCAGGCGAAAATGAGTTTGATGTAATAGGTACGTATAGAACTGCCGTTCCAAGAATTGTGCATCAACGGCTAGTGCCATATGATTCTGTCGCCTTTATTATTGAAGTTAAACAAACCCTGACCATTAACAAATTGAAAGATGATTTGGCAAAACTTTGTAAGCTAAAAGAGTTGAGAACCAATAAACAGCGTTTTAATTTTAACACATGGTTTCCACCAAATTTGCTTTGGCGACCGACTAGAGTGCTTTTCTATTATGAAGCTAGGGCAAATAGAGATAAAGTATGTGACTTATTAGAAAAATCTGAGGCGTGGGACTTATGCATAGTTTTAAAGGATAACAACGTTTTAATGAACTCAACTATTCCTTCAATGAAAACATCACGTTTTAAGGATGCCAAGTTTATTCAGCATCCAGATTTCGCTCTAGTTAAGACTCTTCTTTTCACTTGCATCTATATTGAAAGAGACTACGTTAGTAGCTGGGAGCTTTTTTCTAACTTAATTCGTGCAACTTTAACAAAAGAATGAGTGAGAAATTATGCGTTATGACTTGCGTTCTGGATTGGAGTTCGCCATTTATCCGAACCCTCAATCACAATACCGCATGCCTCTGCGGGTGTTTGACCGTGTAGGCTTTCATGGGGGCGGATGTAGTTGTGGTATAGTTGGTAGCCTTGAAGGGTAACGGTTCTTTTCTTCTTTAAGCCTCTCATTATCCATGTTAATGGCTTGAAAAAACACCAAATACGACCTACCCCGTAGGTTTCTGAGCGTAATTAGGAAATGATGCTAACTTTAAAGTAATAATTCTTTAACAAGCCTCTTTATGGAATTTCGTTTTCTGAAGAAATCTCTATCTCAATCCGAATTGGAGTCTCGTTGAACATTCCTTGTAAAGTAACAGTGTAACCAATACCGAGTTCTTCAATTGCCATCTCGACATATTTCTTGAATGTTTTGGCTATCCGTGCTCGTTCTGGAGAAATCTGTTTCGTTTTCTCGCCTCACCGATTACTCTATTGCTCTTTCTTGACTAACCAATTACTCTAAAGTGTTCGCCACAGTTTCTGCATTCATAATCAGCAATCTTGAAGTTAGGTGCATCTATCCTATGCACAGGTTTAGCCACGTTTTTACTGCATACAGGGCAAGAGACCAAGAGATCCGCCTATTTTTTAGCCAGAAAAGCGCCAAGTCAATTGTTTTTAACTTTTGTTTGTGAAATTTACGAGTTGTAAATTTCTACCTTGTTGATTTTTGCACACCAAGGAATTTGGGTTTCTGCAAGGATTTCTTTTTCAATTTGGCGGTTTGATGTTTGGGCTGATTCCTCGACTAGTTCGAATATGATTATTGCTTTTTTTGACATTTTAAACGCTCCTTAAGCCTAAGTAGACTTTCCGCTAAATAAATGTGTGGTTACACAATAGCTACAGTGAGGCTATGGTGAGGTTCAGAAAACATCATATTTCTTAGGGTGCTATTGGGGCTACAAAAGGTATATCAAAATGAAAATCGGCAGAGCCAAACTAGTCAATAAACCAACCACTACAAGAGGCAAAAAATACAACAAACACTTCATTTACATAACGTCATACGTTACCTCAGATAAGAGTTTTCCGTTCAAAGAAGGCGACGAATTAATAGTCCGTATTGTTGATGGAAAATTAATTATAGAAAAATCAGATTAAAAAAGAAAAAGAAATTGATAATTTATTTAGCAGCAGCTTTTGCAAGCTTCTTTAGAATTGCGTCTTTAGCGATGGTGTAAGCGATTGCGTAGTCGAAGAGTCCCGATGGCTCCGCCGTTGCGCGTTTAATCATTTCTGTCTCGGTTTTGATTTTGAGTTTGCCGATGGCTAATGCGCCGATGCCGTAAACGCCTGGTTTGAGTTCTTTGCCGTCGTCATTTGGAGCCAAGCCTTCCACACCCAGCGGTTTAATGGCGTTGATGTCGCCAACGATTCTGCATGTTGCGCCGTACGTGTTTAGGTCTGCGGCTGAGAGCAGTTGGATTCCGCCTGCGCCTGCTGATAGAATTATTTCTGCGCCTTTAATGGCTGGACCAGTCTGTTCGGGTTTTGTGACTTCAACGACTTTGACTCTTGTTGCGCCGACTTCTTGATTGATTTTGTCTGCGACCACTTGGCCTTTTGCTAGTGAGCGTGAGGTGATGGTTACGTTTGCTTTTTCTGCAGCATAGATTCTTGCGGCTGTCTGCCCGACTGGTCCTGTACCAGCCAAAACTGTGACTTTTTTGCCCTCTAATGATCCGAAGCCTTTCTCCATTGCAGCTCCAAAGGTTTTTGCAACTGCAGCTGCGGCTGTGGAGTATCCTCCTCTTGGGTCAACGATGATGCTGTTTCCCCATGGGGCTGATTTCATGGCTTTCTGGGTGGCTTCAACTACTTTTTCAACCATTTCAAAGTTGCTTCCGTTGATGAAAACCTTGGTGTGCTTTGCACCTTCGGGTCCTCGCGGAAACAGCAGGTCAAAAACGATTTTTGGGGCATCTTCAGCGTTAACATTTTCGTACTTGAATATTGTTGAGTCTGGGAATGCGTCTATTGCTACGAGCATGTCGAATGGACTGCAATATTTGTCTGTGTCTAGGAAAACAAAAACTGTTTTATAACTTGGTGGTTGTTGTGCCATTTTTTACACCTTACCCTGTTTGTGAATACAGTTTAACGATTTAAGAATTATCCAAAAGATAATCTTAAAATTGCTTTCTGTAGCTTTATGTTATCAATTTTTTTGAGGATTTACCGCTTCCAACAATCTTAAAATAGCAAGCTACTAAAGTTTATAGTAGGAGAAATTTTTTTGACAGATGTTGTTGAAAAAGGCTTAAAGCGAATGGGCATAACGGTTTCTCGACCAGTTTTAGCGGCGTTCTGCATAATTTTCGGCATAATTCTGATCATTTTTCCAGCGCTCGTCGGCATATTAGTCGGCATCTTCCTGTTAATACAGGGCATACTCCTACTCACCGACTACATGGAATTAAAACGCCAACAGCAATCAAGAACATACACAACAACCTCAACCCCATCCGAGACGCCGCCAGTATCTCCGCCTACTGAAGACCTCTAAACAAACCCTGCCCCTTTTTCTATGCTAAGATAAAGGGTGCCTTTACACCAAAACCATTTAATAACCAATTCCTCAAAGTCCTAATCAACAATAACCAAGAAGGCACCTGATTGTCCCTAAACACAAATCTAGAAAAACTCTCCAATGCTTGTGGAGTAACAGGTAGAGAAGACCAAGTTAGAAACTTGATGATTCAGTTCATGACTCCTTACGCTGACGAAATCCAAGTAGACAAACTTGAAAACGTGATAGCCATCAAAAAAGGCAAAGCCAACTCACCAAAAATCATGTTGGCAGCCCACATGGATGAAGTCGGCTTGATGGTGAAAACAATCACCAAAGAAGGCTTCATACAATTCACCAAGATGGGCGGCATAGACGACCGCATACTTCCAGCCCAAAAAGTCATTGTTTACACCAAAAAGGGACAGTTCCCAGGCATAATCGGCTCCAAACCACCCCACATCCAAAAAGAAGAAGAACGCAAAAAAATCCTAACATACGACGACCTCTTCGTCGACGTTGGCGCAGAAAGCAAAGAGGACGCTGCCAGCATGGGTGTAGCAATCGGAGACGCAATAGCCTTCGACATAAAGTACGTCAACTTAGGCAAGGACGCGGTGATGGGGAAAGCGTTTGATAATCGTGCAGGATGCATAGCGATGGTTGAAACGCTAAAACTGCTAGGGCGAACCGATTGTACTGTCTGCGCCGTCGGCACAGTTCAGGAAGAAGTGGGCTTGCGAGGAGCAGCCGCGGCAGCGTTTGGTGTTGACCCAGACCTAGCAATAGCCTTAGATGTCACCATTGCAGGTGACGTTCCAGGCGTAAGAGAATTTGACACCAGCGTGAAGATGGGTAAAGGTCCAGCGCTCACAATTTCCGATTCGGGCTTGATTACCCACCCAAAGGTTTTGCGGTGGCTTATAGAAACTGCGGAAGAAGAAAAAATCCCCTTCCAGCTCGAATCAGGTTTACTTGGCAGCACAGACGCAGCAAGAATCTCCATCACACGCCAAGGTATCCCATGCGGAAACGTCTCCATTGCCACACGGTACATCCACAGCCCAGTCGGCATGCTTAGCCTAAAAGACATCGAGAACTCGGCGAAATTAACGGCTGCAGCTATCCAAAAAGCAAAAAAATACTTCTAACTTTTTTCTTTAGCAATTGTTTTTAATTCTCCTTTCCTTCTATTCTAAAGTTGGTTTATGTCATGAGTAAGCCTGACAAGTTCGCTGGAAAATTCGAGTTTTTAGAACACACTGCAGACGTCTACGTTCGAGCACACGGCACAACGCCAGAGGAAGCCTACGAAAACGCGGCTCTCTCCATGTTTGAAACCATGACTGACACCGACAAAATCGCCCAGACACAACAAGAAGCCATCGAAGTTGAAGCGGAAGACCAATATGCGCTCCTCTACAGCTGGCTTGAGGCGCTACTGGTAAAGTTTGAAACTGAAAACATGCTCTACTCAAAATTCCAAATCACAAGCTGGAAAGAAACAGCAGAAAACTTCAAAATAAAAGCCAAAATCTGGGGAGAAAAATTTGACCCCCAAAAGCACCCGCAAAAAGTCGCGGTTAAAGCAGTAACCTACCACCGCATGGTGGTTATCCGGGAAATGGATAGGGTGATTTTGGAGTTTATCTTAGATATCTAAGCAAGCTTTAGCTTCTTTAGTTCAGAGAACAGCTTTTCAACCATGGGTTCAGGCGGCTGGTCGAGGGTTTTTGTTTCTAGCTCTATGAAGGGAATCTTCTTTTGCTTGTAGAATGCTATTAAGGGGCTTGTTTGTTCTTGGTATACTTTGAGTCGGTTCTTTATGGTTTCCGGGTTGTCGTCAGATCGCTGATATAGGGGACCGCCGCATTTGTCGCAGACGCCTTCAACTTTAGGTTTTAGGAATTTTACGTTGTAGACTGTTCCGCAGTTCTTGCAGATTCTCCTTGTCGATAGACGTTCGATGATTATCCAATCGGGAACGTTCAGTTGCATGATGACGTCAATTTTTGTTATAGTATCAAGTTTTTTTGCTTGGTCAAGCGTGCAGATGG
>JAMDCS010000055.1:1038-13412 GCA_023488835.1 Candidatus Bathyarchaeota archaeon | reverse complement strand
CTTCATATCTCCGAAATTTCCAGCGCCCGTATAAGAAACGTCCGCGACTTTGTTCGTGAAAACCAAAAGATGGTCCTCAAAGTTCTTCGAGTAGACGTTGAAAAAGGACACATTGACCTGTCCCTCAGACGCGTTACTAAACGTGAACGCATTGAAAAAATCAAATCGTGGAAAAAAGACCGCAAAGGCGACGCGCTCCTTCATGCGGTTGCAGAAAAAACTGGTTTACCCATACATGAAGTCTACCAGCAAGCCGGAGTAATTCTCGAAGAAAAATATGGCTTATACGATGGCTTCGAAAAAGTAGTGAAAGAAGGCCTAGACGTCCTAACTAAACTCAATATTCCGGAAGATCTCGCCAAAGTCATAGCCCAAGTTGCAGAAGAACGCATAAAAATCAAGACTGTAAAAGTCAGGGGCGTTATTGAGGTTCGCTGCATGAAGCCCAACGGCGTTAGATGTATCCAACAGGCATTCACGGGCGCCAAGAAAGCACAGGAAGCTAAAGATGCCAAGATCGAATTCTCAGTAATCGCCGCTCCAAAATACAGCGTAGAAGTTTCAGCTGACAATTGGAAACGCGCCGAAGAAGTGCTCGATAAGGTAAGCGAAAATGTTGTGAAGAATATTACTAAAGCAGGCGGGCATGGAACCTTTAAGCGAGAAAAATAGAAGGTAGCAACTTGAGGAATTCCATTGAAAAAATAGAATGGGGCAAAGTGGAAGAAATTGGCAAAGGGACCAAGGCAAATTATGATTCAGCAAAAAAGGTCCTTACTTTCTGCTTTAACAGAGGTCCCCAGACATCAAGTGAACTTTTGAGGGCGTCGCGCGAACTCTTAATGAAAGAGCTAAACGAATTGGGCTACGCCAGCCGCATGAAGTACAACGGAGAAGTTGTTGTTGAGAACGTTCAAGAGAACGATGTGGTTCTTGTCAAGAAAAACCATAAACTTATCATTCGCTTGAACAAGAAGCAAGCTGAAGAAAAGCTCAGATCTCCCTCAGAATCATCCACCTCTAGGGTGGAGAGTCAAAGCAAAATAAAATTTTCGTAAATCCCCCTATATCTGACTTAGATTGTAGATAGGCAATTTCAGCTCTAGTTATTGCGCTTTATTTTAAGGGCGTTTTTGGGAAAACAACTAAATACTTGACTAGGGCAATGTTAGAGTTATGGCTATTAAAAGGAAAGGTTCATTTAAGAAACTGTACATTGCCATCTTTCTTATAGTATTATTAATTGTGGCAATTGCAGCAATAGTCTATGTGACCCTGCCCCGCGCTAAGGAAGCGACCGTAGGTGTCCATGTTGGTGATAGCTTTACTTATAGCCTAATGGGGATATCATCGTTGGAAAGCCCAGAAGCGGTAGAAACCCCTGGGTTCGGGCAATATAACCAAACAGACTACTATAAAATAACGATAACAGGTGTAAATGGCACAACTGTGTCGCTTGATACATCTTGGCGGTTCCTAAATGGGACAGAAGTAAATGGCAAGCAAACCATTGATTTGTCAAATGGACAGCAAAGCGTCACGAACGGATTCTGGGCTATTTACTCTTCTAACCTAAACGTAAATGATTTGATTCGCCCAGCCGTTAATGATCCGCCGTTAAACGTTAACCAAACTAAAACCAACACATATGCTGACAGTTCACGGGAAACAAACTTTTGGTTCATACAAAGCGAGTTCTTCGATGTCAACGATCCAACACGCAATACACGACGTTTTGACTACACAGGTGTTTACTTCGATAGACAAACGGGAATGCTTGAAAGTTTAAACAACATATCCGCCTACAACAATCCATTAAAGACTGAAGCCATCACTTGGAAACTTGTCAGCTGCACAGTTTGGAATGTCTAATCCCTTTCAATTTTTAGCGCCATGGTTTGCGAAAGAACATAATTTTATTTTTGTTTTGCTTTTATAGCAGCCAGTTTTCCGCCAGCTTTAACCATGCCCTTCTCCAAGTCACTGAGGCTTAAAGTAACCTCTACGGTTGTGCCCTTAGTCAAGTTTTTAACGTGTAAGTGCTTCTTTAACTCTTTAACATCCAAATCCAACTTATCCCCCTGAGCAATGCCTGAATAATCCTTCTTGTTGCTGAAGGTTAAGGGCAGAATTCCGAAGTTGACCAAGTTAGCCATGTGTATCCTGGCAAACGATTTGGCAATGATAGCTTTTACGCTGAGGTATTTGGGTGCGAGTGCTGCGTGTTCGCGTGAGGAGCCTTGACCATAGTTTTCGCCGCCTACAATGAACCCGCCATTTTTCTCGAGAGCTCGGTTAGCGAAGGTTTTGTCGATGTGGACGAAGATGTATTTGCTTATTTCTGGAATGTTGCTTCTCAGGGACATGATTTCAGAGCCTCCTGGCAGGATGTCGTCGGTTGAGATGTTGTCGCCAAGTTTAAGCAACACTTCTCCCGTCAGTTTATTGGGTAACGGTTGAAATGTCGGTAGGGGTTTAATGTTTGGTCCCATCACCACTTTGGAAGCTGGCTTTTCGGTGGGATAGATGAACATGACGTCACTTAACACAAACCTTGCAGGCATAGAAATCTCTGGGTATTTGCCGAGTTTTCTTGGGTCAGTTATTTTTCCTGTGAGGGCTGCTGAAACTGCTGTTTCGGGGCTGACCAAGTAAACTTTTGCGTAATCCTAAAACAATTAACTGTTAAAGTTGCGGTTAAACGTCCGAAGCGACACGCCCTCGCTTGTTGGGGCTTGCCCGATTCCGATGCAGGGTCCACACGCGTTTTCCAGGATTCTTGCGCCCGACTGAATCAGGGGTTCAAGCTCGCCTGAGGCTGCTAGGTTTTGCATGGCTTGTCTTGAGCCTGCTGAGACGGTGAGGCTTGTGTTTTCGCTGATTTTTTTGCCCCTCAGCAGGGCGGAGACGATTTTTAGGTCTCTAAGTGACGAGTTGGTGCAGCTGCCGATGCAGACTTGGTCGACTGGGGTGCCTTCGAGTTCGTTGACAGGTTTTACGTTGTCTGGGCTGTGGGGCAATGCTATTAAGGGTTCAACTTTTTCAAGGTCGATGTCGAGAGTCTCAGCGTATTTTGCGCCCTCATCCGCTTTAAGCTCATTCCACTGGTCTTCTCGTCCTTGCCCACACAGAAAAGCCCTTGTGGCTTCGTCCGAGGGAAAGATGGATGTGGTGGCTCCAGTTTCGGTGCCCATGTTTGTTATGGTGCCGCGTTCAGGAACGCTGAGCGTCTTGACTCCCGGACCATGGTATTCGAGGATTTTGTTTACTCCGCCTTTAACAGTTAATTGTTTTAGGATTTGGAGTATGACGTCTTTGGCGGAAACAAACGGCGAGAGCTTTCCAGTTAATTTTATTCCAAGGATGCTTGGCATTTCAAGGTAGAAGGGTTCGCCTGCCATGGATGCAGCAACGTCTAAGCCTCCTGCGCCAATCGCTATTTCACCCATGCCGCCTGCTGTTGGCGTGTGGCTGTCGCTTCCCAAGAGAGTCGCGCCTGGTTTGGCGAAGCGTTCAAGGTATAGCTGGTGGCAGATGCCGTTGCCTGGGCGAGAGAAGATGATGCCGTATTTTGCTGCGACACCTTGCAGGTAGCGGTGGTCGTCGGCGTTGCGGAAATCGTTCTGGAGCATGTTGTGGTCAACAAAGCTGAGGCTTAGCTCTGTTTTGACTTTGGGGATGCCCATGGCTTCAAACTCAAGGTAAGCTAAGGTGCCTGTGGAATCCTGGGTTAGCGTGTGATCTATTTTTAAGGCGATCTCTTCGCCCTGAACCATTTTGCCTTGGGCTAAGTGTTGGGCGATGACTTTTTCCGCAATGGTATGTTTCACTTGTTTTATTCCTCTTGGAGGTTAATGCTCAAAGTAACTGCTGTTATTACATGCCAAATTGAAAGGAGAGAAATTTTAAGTTTCGCATCCCAATTGAAGGTTTAAACGCTTTTTTAACGGAAAAAATGAAATAGTCAAGCGCTCACACCTATAGCACGAGGCATAGCTATTGTCGTTTAAAGCGAAAATGCAGGAAGCAGAAAAAAGCAAGAATTCACGCCTTGTTTTAGCTTTGGATTTTCCATTCGAAGCTGCCGAGAACCGAGATAAAATTTTGGCTAAGGCGCAAAAGGTCCTCAAAGCTGTTCACCCCTATGTTTGCGCGGTTAAGATTAATCATCATTTGACTCTTCCGCTGGGCACCTTTGATGGCGTGCAGCGGCTTGTGGAGCAGATTCGAGGGCAAGGTATGCTTGCAATCATGGATGCTAAAGTCAACGACATCGGCAACACCAACCAAATCATAGGCGAGTATTATTTTGCGGCAGGCTTTGACGCTATAATCGCTAATCCATTTGTTGGTTGGGAAGAGGGCTTAAAACCGCTCTTTGACGTTTCAAAACGGCTTAATCGAGGCGTAATACTGCTCACTTATATGAGCCATAAAGGCGCAAGCGAAGGCTACGGACAAACAATAATCGACCCAGAAACCGGAGAAAAAACCCTGCAATATGTTTCGTTTGCCAAGAAAGCTTTGAAGTGGGGAGCTGACGGAGTGGTGGTGGGCGCAACGGTCCCAGCGAAGATTGCTGAGGTAAAGCAGATTTTGGGCGAAAAGGTTGCTATTTATTCGCCTGGTGTTGGTCCTCAGGGTGGAGCTGCAGAAACAGCAGTGAAGGCAGGCGCCAACTATCTTATCGTTGGAAGAGAAATAACCAACTCGATGAGGCTGAGCTTTACCTTTTAGACGACCCAGCGAAAGCCGCGCATACGCTTTGCGATTCAATAAAAGGGATATAGCCGCAGTTTTTATCTGCGTTTGTTTTCCCAGAGCTCTTTTTTGAGCAAATCACGAACCGAAGACCTAATTACGCTGCTTCTGCTTGGATACATGTTCGCTCGGACTAATTCATCTAAACCTTCCAGGTAAGCTTCTGGTAGTAGGACTGTTACAAGTTTCACTTTGTTTTATCCTCCTCAAACTATATCATGCTTATAACATGTGGCAAATATAAGAGTTAGCCTAGCAAACCCTAACTAATCACAATTGCCGAAGCTGATTTAGCGTTCCCAGGTATGTGCCGTCTAAAAGGTAAAGCTCAGCCTCATCCACATCCACCGCTTCCGAGCGCAACACAGGACCAATCAAGGCTTCGCTGCCAATTTCTTTTCGGGGTCGGGTTTCGTTTACTGGTCTGCCGCCGAGGAAATCGTTGAAGCTGGGCATTATGAAAATCTCAGTTGCCCTCGCTTTAATATTGTAGTGTTTCTTCAAAGTTTCAGCCACTGAGCCCTCGATTTTTAAGCCACTTTTCTGCAACAGAATTTTCGCCAAGGCTTCAGTGTCGCATTTTGCCTTCATCCACACTTGCCTTGTCATTTTGAACCCCGCGGAGTCACGGAAAACCACCACAGGATGAAGATGCCCCATAACCAACGTCTTACACCCCAACAACGCTGGAGAAGGCCATTTGTGACCATGAAAAACCCCCACATCACCGACTACTGCCCCCGTCGCAGGCAAAAGCTCAACGTTCTCCGGCAACAGCGGTTCGAGGTTAGCGTCATGATTTCCACGGACAATAGCTATGCTGCCAATATAGTCTTCAAGTTTTTTGAAAAAATCGGGAATGTCCTGCCACTCGCCAAATTCGTGTGAAACTACCGTATACTTTACATCGCCAAGAATAACCAGCCTGTCAGGCTTATACTCGGCAATAATCGCGGTTAGCTTGTTTAGTATCTTTGAGGTTTGGCTTGGCACATGGATGCCTTTTTCTTGAAGCTGCATCTCCCAGCCCAAGTGAGGGTCAGCGATAAGGAGCGTTTTAGTTTTATCAGTTTTTACGAGGGCTGCCGGGTGTGGCAAGAGCAAATTAAACATTAATGCTTAACCAAGCTCACGATTTTATTGTGAATCTCAATATTAGCCGAAGCTATGAAGCTTAATTTTTGCATAGGATCCAACTTGACGTTTAACGTTTGATTGTCTGGGGTAGTTACTATTCCGCCTGCCTCTTTCACGATGAGGAACCCCGCAGCAACATCTGTGGTGCGGATTTTTCCCCGTAAATCAATGAAGGCATCTGTTGAGCCGTTAGCCACATAGCAAACCTCAAGTGCGTTGGCGCCAAAATGCCGAATATGCCTAGTATTCACGATTAAGGCGGTAACTTTTGGGACGCCTTCTTTGGCTTTGTAGGTGTTTAGGTCTAAGCCTACAACAGCTGCATCCAGCGAAGTGGTTTTTGATGTTTCCATTTTTTTGCCATCGCGGTATGCGCCTTCGCCTTTAAACGCAGTGTACGTTACACCATGGGAAAGGTCCACAACCATGCCAGCGTAAACGTCATTGAGCTCAGGTTTTTGGGAAACGGCAATTGAGGAAGCGTAGAAGGGTAAGCCATGCATCAAATTCGTTGTTCCATCTATGGGGTCAACCGTAACATAGCACTCCTCAGGCTTTGCGCCAAACTTTTTGATGCCTGACTCCTCGCTGATAAGCGTAAAGGAAACACCGTGCCGCTGAAAGGTTTCCACGATTGCTGTTTCAGCCGCCAAATCCACTGGCTTCATGGCGTCCCCACCAGCGCCCATGCCCAATTCAGGTTGCGGCTCTTTTAGTCTTTTTAGGCATGGCTTGATGTTTTTTTGTATGTCTTTTTTGCATTCAAGGAGGATTGGTTGCCAGTCAATTGGGTTTTTCATCGCTTAACCTTCAGCTTCTATATTGCAGCCCCAAGTTGATAAAGACTATACCAACATGATGTTAGAAGCAGCTTTTCCATTAATAGTAATTATTGGATAAAAATTTGAATTAGCCAAAACTCAGGCTTTGATTTTTCTAATTCTGTCAGAGGAAGAGATGTAACTTTGACCTTTTATTGTGACAACATATTTGCCGTTGTTTTGCATAAGCATGCTTTGCCTTGTGAGAATTGCCAAATAGGATTCTACTTGCACATCATTCAAACCTAATCTTCTCATAATTCTGCCCTTATCTTTTGGTGTTTCACAGAAACGGATAATTCCTATCCTTTCACTAATGGCCATTTGAGCTCACAAGATATTGACCCGTTGGGCAGCAATTAAGCATACGTGATTGTTTGGCGGCTACAACATCCAACGCTTATCGGACCCTTACTGGTTTCGCCACAACTGATAAATCAAGTTTAGTTAAACCGCCAAAACCAAACCCAAAAACTTGGTTCTTACTTACCAGCAACAATTCTGTACAACGCCTATTTACGTTTCAGTTACTTTAGCCACACTAAAACGCCATGGAATAATCTAAAAATTAGCCAACTTGAAAGTGGAAAAAACCATGAAAACTCTTAAATTATACAATTCCCAACAGAAATGGCAAGGTCCCGTTAATGTCATCAAACACTAATCAACTTCAAATCCAAAGTTACGATGATAAAGAAAAAATGTTTCTAGTTAAAGCGCCTTCAGGCGGCGTCGTGAAGGTTCAGGATACTTTTGCAGAGATGTTCGCTTTGTGGGCGGGAAGAGTTTTGATTACCGCTCAAAACGAGAAATGGGCACAAATCGCCGCAAGTTTAACTACGGGTTTTGCCACAAGCGTAATTGCCGCTTCAGCAGAAGCAGCCATCGAACGCCCAGTTCCAGCAGACCAGACACCTGACAAACGACCTGGAATACTTATTCAAATTTATAATCGTGACCGCTTTGAACTCAAGCACCAGCTTATGGAGCGTATTGGCCAATGCACCATGACTTGCCCAACAACCGCAGCTTTCAACGGCTTAACAGGCAAACGTGTCCTCACTGTTGGCAGTAGCCTGCGATACTTCGGCGATGGCTTCCAAAAGAAAGCCATGGTGGGTGACAGAAAATGCTGGAAAATTCCAGTGATGGAAGGCAACTTTATCGTTGAAGACGGCTTCGGAGCCATGGAAGCAGTTGCAGGTGGCAACTTTATGATTTTCGCCAAAACCCAGCAAGCAGGCCTCAAAGCGGCAGAAGCAGCAGCAGACGTAATCCGCGCAAACGCTCCTGACGTGATCATGCCTTTTCCAGGTGGAGTTTGCCGTGCAGGAAGCAAAGCTGGCTCACTCAAGTACAAGATGAAAGCCTCAACTAACCATCCTTACTGCCCAACCTTGCGAACAATAGTTCCAGATAGCGTTGTTCCAGAGGGTGTCGAGAGCGTTTATGAAATTGTCATGAACGGCTTAACTTTGGATGCGGTTAAAAAAGGCATCAAAGAAGGTGTGGTTGCAGCCATTGCTGTTCCAGGCATAGTAAAGATTTCGTCTGGTAATTACGGTGGAAAACTTGGTCCGTTCAAGGCTTTCCTCAGAGATGCCATAGGTGCACCCGCTCAAGAGCCAGTGCAGACACCGCCAGCTAAGTCAAAATCGTAAATCTTTCCTTTTCTAATACGGAACTTTTATTTGATTCCTATTAACGTAAGTTATGCTGATTAATTAGGTAATTAGTGAAGTTATTTGAGTACAGCAAAAAAGTCGTCCCTTGAACTATTCAGGCTAAGAAAAACCCTCAACGCTCTAGCTAACAAAGAGGGCAGCCACACCGAACTTATCACAGTCTACGTTCCGCCAGGCAAACAAATCAGCGATGCCCTAAACCTTCTACGCAACGAATATGGAACCGCCAGCAACATAAAATCCAACGTAACACGCAAAAACGTTCTAGACGCTATTGTTAAAGCTCAACAGAAACTCAAGCTCTTCAAAGACCCAGGCGAAAAAGGTATAGTGATTTTTACTGGTGCCCTTCTGCAGGAAGGTGGTGCTCCAGGAACCGAACGCATGGAAGCCTACGTTATAGTTCCCCCTGAACCCATCAAAATTTTCCTCTATCGTTGCGATTCCCGTTTCCACACTGAGCATTTGCAGGAGATGTTGCGGGAGAAAGAAACCTACGGCATCTTGCTGGTGGACGCCAATAACGCTACCATTGCAACCCTGCAGGGTAAACGTATGCAGATTGTGCGGGAGATGCATTCGGGTGTTGCAGGTAAAACTAAGGCAGGTGGGCAATCAGCTAGGCGATATGAACGCTTAAGAGACATGCAGCTTAACGAATATTTCACACGTGTGGGTGCGCATGCCAACGACATATTTCTGCCAATCGACACTTTAAAAGGCATTATTCTTGGTGGACCGGGACCGACAAAATACGATTTTGAGAAAGGCGATTATCTGAACTATCAACTGAAGAACAAAATTCTCGACGTAATTGACACGGCTTACGTGGAAGAGCAAGGTGTTAAGGAAATAGTAGATAAAGCGCCTGAAATTATGCGTAAAGTCCGCTACATAGAAGAAAAGGAAATCATGCAGAAATTCCTCTACGAAGTCGGCCATGACACAGGCATGATAACGTATGGTGAAGTTGAAGTGCGGCGTTTGTTGCAGAATGGGGCAGTGCGGACGGTGTTGATGTCGGAGGATTTGGATTTGGTTCGCGTCACCGTTAAATGCGGTGCTTGCGGCTTCGAAGAGCAGCATACCGTTAAAGGCAAGGAAGTGGCTGATTTTGAGAAGGGTTTGGTTGGCAAACCTTGCGCAGGATGTAAAGCGCCTTCTATGACGGTATTGGATAAGAAGGATGTTGTTGATGACTTGGCGGAACTCGCAGAGCTCTCAAACACTGAGGTGGAGATTATTTCGGGCGAAACGGAAGAGGGCCAAATGCTAAAGAATGCTTTCGGTGGCATAGCAGCGATTCTAAGGTTCAAAATGCAAAGCTAACTTAACGAGAATATCTAACATGCGAACTACATACGCCATTTTTTAAGCGCTTATTTTTGGTGGCGGACGCACCCGTCGCCTGCCCAGCTTAACACGTAACGCTATGCGGTAGAGTTTACGCAGCGATTTAACCAGTTGCTCAACACTGGGCGCCGTCGAGTAAATCAGCGGTATTTGCTCGTACTCAGCTATTCGTATTGCTTCTTCATCGGGTACTGTTTTGTGGAAAACTACAATCCGCGGTTTGAGGCTGCTGACACGCACAATCATCATGGGCAAGCACCCAGTCTCAACGTTCGTGAAGACCAGTGCCCGCTCGGTTGAGGCGCCAAAAAGCTGCGCGTACTCCGAGCCAGAGTAAGCTTCAACTGCTTTTCTGCTATCGATTACTGTGTAGCCGTTAACTTCTTTGACGTATTTTTCTTTGCAAGCCACCACTTCGCCGCCAATCGCTTTGCATAGGTACTCAACCCTGACGGGTATGGGAAACTCACGCAGATCCACAACCGCCATGCTCGGCGAACTGGTCAATTTAGCGAATTCTCGAATGAAGCGGCTGCCTTTGCCCTCATCAATCTGCAGCAGCGAGAGCACGAACCGTCGGATGAATTTGGCACCCGGGCTTTTTCTTCTGCCGCTTTCATAGTCACTGACAACCGAAGATGAGAGCCCCATTGCTTCAGATAGACTGATTTGGGATACAGCGAAAAGTTCCCGCCATTTACGCATGGTTGAGCCTGGTTTGCTTGAAAGAATTATTTCTCCAGCGATTCTTCTCGCTAAAACTTCCCTCAGACCAGGCGATACAGACATGAAATATGCTCCCTGCTTGTACCTTTCCTTCAAAGTTGCGGTATAAAACTATAGCGCTTTTTCCTAAGGAACAATCGGCAAAGTCCTGGATTTACCTGACAAATAAAATGGTAAATTGGCAATCTGGGCATGTGTACGTATTGTTTATTTTGTAGTTGGCGCTTGCCCATATATCGTTACTGAATTTGGTTTATTAGGAAGTTTTGAGTTACTATGAGCTAACGTTCTTTGTCTGAGAAGACAAAAGAATGTTACTACATCGCGAAGAATCAACTAAAAAAAGGAGTGATATGAAATGACAGAAAAAGCTAATGACGTAATATTCGTCGGAAATAAACCACCAATGAGCTATGTACTCGCCATCATAACCGCATTCTCTTCAGGCATAGGTAAAGAAATTACCCTAAAAGCCCGAGGACAAGCAATCACCACAGCAGTTGACGTTGCAGAAATCACAAGAAGCCGCTTCATAAAAGACCTCAAAGTGACAAAGATAGCAATCGGTACTGCCGAGATGCCACCACGAGAAGGCGAAAATAGGTCCAGGATGGTTTCAACCATAGAAATTACTCTTACAAAAGAGTAGTTTAACTACGGACAAAAATTAAACCTGGGAGTTTTTAAGCTCTCCACTCTTTTTACTTTTGTTTCTTTTTCACGTACGCATCAACATTTTTTACGATTTCCATGAAAGCCTTAGCTGCTGCCGAATCCTTATGAGAAAACACAAAGGGCGTTCCTTTATCTGAATCCACACCTACTTTAGGGTCAATAGGGATACTGCCGAGAAACGCTACGCCCATTTCTTGAGCCATTTTTTTGCCGCCGCCTGACTGGAAAATCTCGATTTTTTCATTACAGTGTGGGCAGACAAAGCCGCTCATGTTTTCCACGACGCCGATGATGGGCATATTTAGTCTTTGGGCGAAGGTTATGGCTTTTTTAACGATGGAGCTTGACAGTTCAGAGGGCATGGTAACGATTACTACGCCGTCGATGTCTGGCAGAAGCTGGGCTATGCTTAAGGGTTCGTCTCCTGTTCCAGGCGGCAAATCTATAAAGAGAAAATCAAGCGCCCCCCAATCAACGTCTGAGAGGAACTGGCGGATTGCACGCATCTTTAGTGGTCCACGCCAAATCGTCGGCGCCTGCTCGGGCAAGAAGAAATCAATCGACATAACCTTCATGCCAAAAGGGCCATCAACAGGAAAAACACCCATTGGGCCCGTCTTCGCCTGCTGTCCCTCCAAACCCAGAAGCCTCGGCACACTCGGGCCATGAATGTCAGCGTCTAAAACGCCAACACGTTTCCCCTGCATCGCAAAAGCCATGGCAAGATTCACGGTGACGGTGCTTTTTCCAACGCCACCTTTGCCGCTTATGATGGCGATTTTATGTTTAATCTTGCCCATTGCATCTTTGAGTTTCTGCTGTTCTTGGGCTGCTTGTTTTTGGTAAGCTTGAATTTGAGCCATGTTTCTTTCATAAGCCATAAAAACACATCGCTAAGTGCTGTTAAAGTTTGATTCGGAAGTAAACTAAAATAGGTTACGGTAATTACCTTAACAGGCAAACAATCGGTCTTTTAGGCGATGACCCAGATGGTTACACTTCAAAACATACAAAGTGCACAAAAAACCATAGCACCCTACGCAAAAACCACACCCCTAATCCAATCAAAATTTCTAAGCGAACTATGCAACGCCACAGTGTACCTGAAACTTGAAAATCTACAGGTTACACATTCCTTCAAGATTCGAGGTGTCATAAACAAACTACTAAGCCTGACCTCTGAAGAAAAAGCAAGAGGTGTAGTGACGGCTTTCAT
>JAMDCS010000055.1:0-1028 GCA_023488835.1 Candidatus Bathyarchaeota archaeon | reverse complement strand
CCGAGTGTGCCGAGGCTTCTGGGTTTTAAAGCGAAAATTGTTGTGCCAACTAACACACCTAAGGTAAAGGTGGATGGCATAAAGCAGTATGGGGCAGAGTTGATGTTGTATGGTGCAACTTATCCTGAAGCTGAACGCAAAGCTAAAGAATTAGCGCAGGTTGAAGGGCGCCTCTACATTTCACCCTACAACGACGAGTTAATCGTGGCTGGACATGGAACTATCGGTTTAGAAATTTTAGAGGAGCTTCCAAATGTCGATGCTGTTGTTGTGCCAGTGGGCGGTGGAGGTTTAATCTCAGGAATCAGCATAGCCGTAAAGAACCTTAAGCCAACCGTACAAGTTTTAGGCGTGCAATCCGCTGCTGTTCCCATAATGTTTGAATCCTTAAAGACCGGCGAAATCGTTAAAGCTCACAGGCATGAAGCAAAAACCATTGCGGAAGGGCTTTCAGGAGGCGTAGAGAAGGGCTCCATAACTTTCGGGATTGTGCAGCAATATGTTGATGAATTGTTCTTAGTTAGGGAAGAGTCAATTAGGCACGCGGTTTATCTGCTTTGGGAAAACGAAAAGCAGGTTATGGAGGGTTCAGGGGCTGCTGCCGTGGCATTGCTTTTGGAGAACAAGGATTTGTTTGTGGGCAAAACGGTTGCGTTAGTTTTGACTGGCGGCAACATTGATGATTCATTGTTCCAAACATTGTTAGCTTGGGAAAAGTGACAAGCTCATTTAACCCAGTTTGTACCCTATTTTCCGCAGGAACTGTCGCCGCTCAGCAAGGTCTTTGTCGGTTTCGATGCCTTTGCTCTTTAGCCCATCCACAACACCGATGATGCCTCTTCCCTGACTGGTTTCAGCAATTATAGCTTCCAGCGGGTTAGCTGTTGCAGCGTAAACAGTGCATACCTCGGGCACTTTCTTGATTTTATCCAAAACATTCAGCGGATAAGCATTCTTAACGAAAACCAAAAAGCTGTGGCCGCAGCCGATTTCAAAGGCTTTCTCTGATGCCAATCTTCTCAGTTCAG
>JAMDCS010000003.1 GCA_023488835.1 Candidatus Bathyarchaeota archaeon | reverse complement strand
GGTTTAAACCTGCAGTACAAGTTGAAATTAACTAAGGAGCAAGCTCTGCAAAGAATAGTTGAGAGCATCGAATACGCCAAAAAACACGGCACAAAAGTCAACTTTATCCTTATGGACGCTACCAGAAGTAACATTGCAGACTTTTACGGCTGAACAAGAAAAACTCCACGACAACTACGAGAAACGCAAGCAAGAGCTCAACGAAAACAGCGACCGCCTACATCAAGAACTGGAGAAACTTGAAACCGACACATCCACCGAGGCAAGGCAAACAGCATGCAACGCGTTAGCATGTGCTGTAAACGCTTTGCTGAAAAGAACACCTACATCGTCCACTGAGTAGGCAAATTATTAAATTTGTATTTTGTTCTGCGCACTCGGTTCTGAAGGGTTCATCAGAACCTTGAGCGATTTAACCTCATCTCGCAGCAAGCCAACTTCGCTCTCCAGAGCCACAGCTTTTGCATCAGCCATTTTTTTGAGTCCTTCAATTTCAACTAAAAGGTTCTTTTTCTCAGCTTCTAAGGTCTTTATTTTTTCGATGGTGTTTTTTAGGCTGCTCATTTTGTGTTTCCCCTTGGCTTTTATTAGAATGTCTTTTTTGCACTTAAAACTTTTGCATTTAACCCTGCCTTGAAGGAAAAAAAATTTAGCTTTTTTACTGTAAACTAAACGTATGTTGGCTTGTGATAGATGCAGTTTTATATAGGTATTAGCAAATTAAACATGATAATTTAGCTGTTATTGTTGGATTGTGTCTGAATGAGGAAGACCATATTCAAAAAGCTCGAAGCCCAAGGGCTAATTGCCAATTACAATCGTTTACGAAAGAATTTACCCCCTAAACTTCCAGACCGCGTGTTTATTTGGGATGAAACCTTCCGCGAAGGCATCAAAGCACCAACGGTTTACTTAACTTACGTTGAGCAAGTTAGGCTTGCAAAGTTAATGGATGAAGCAGGAGTCGCCATCATAAACGTGGGTTTCCCAGCTTTATCTGAAGAAGAAAAACGCACTGTCAAACGCATCGTCAACGAAACCTTTACTTATTCCAAGCTTACCGCATCGGCTGAAGCAACAAAGAACAGCGTAAATGCATGCTTGGAAACCGGCATCAAAGAAATAACAATCGAATCTCCCATAAACGGTTTAAACCTGCAGTACAAGTTGAAATTAACTAAGGAGCAAGCTCTGCAAAGAATAGTTGAGAGCATCGAATACGCCAAAAAACACGGCACAAAAGTCAACTTTATCCTTATGGACGCTACCAGAACCCCGATTGAAGATATACTGCAAGTTTTTGAAGCAGCAGCTAACGCGGGAGCAGTAAGGCTGGGCGTGGCTGACAGTGTCGGCTTCATCAGGCCGCTTTCAATGCGCTACTTAATGTCGCACATTCGAGATGGCTTGCCTGACTCCGTTCGAAAGAAAGCATCGCTGTCGATTCACTGCCACAACGATTTCGGCTTAGGCTCAGCAAACACCCTAGCCGCTATGGAAGAAGGCGTATCATACCTGCACACCTGCATCGCTGGGTTTGGCGAACGTGCGGGCATAGCGCCCTTCGAAGAGGTTGTTACAGGAGCCGAGTTACTCTACAACATCGACACTGGAATTGACCTGGGCAAAATCTACCGTCTCGCACAATCAGCCGAAAAAGCATTCGCGCTCCCTATTCAATTCCATAAACCCATAATCGGCGAAAACATCTTCACACACGAAGTTGAAGAAGACGTCGAAGAAATGCTCTCTCAACCCCTCGTTTTCGAACCGTTCCCGCCTGAAATCGTGGGCAGAGAAACCATGATTTTCATAGGCAGAAACACCGGCCAAACACTCATCCAGAAACTCCTCGAGAAAGCAGGCGTCCGCGCTTCCCCAAGACAGATGGATGAACTCTTCAGACGCATCAAAGGACCCCAAGAAAGCTTAGATAAAGGTGAAGCCCAGATGACTTACTACCAAGTCAAAAAACTCATGAAAGAACTGCTAAAAGGCTACACGATGGATGAGTTCTGGCGTTTAGTTGAGCAAGTGACAAGGCAAAAACCCAAACTGCCGCGAAACAGCAAAAAGCAATCCGATCAAACAGCTGACCAACTGCTAACTTAGTTGTTTTTTTATTTTTTGTATTTCTTCTCGGCTTAGATTTTTTGGGTAGTTGTAGAGGGGTCCGCTTGGTTTTTCATTGTAGAAGGGGCGGTTGCAGTCGGGGCAGCCTGAAGTGCGAAATGGCAAACCGCCGTCGATTACTGCCTCTAAGGCTTCGTCGGCTATGCCGAAAGCGGTAATTTTGCCCTCAACATCAAACTGTATTTCCTCAAGTCTTGCTTTGCCGTGGACGATAAGGTACCTGGCAAGCTGCACACGCCTGTAAACTTCAACCTTTGGAGGCGCCTTCGCTTCTAAAGCCGTGCCTCGGACGGGCGTGAAGGCAAAAAGCGCGGGCAAAACACCCATATCCACGCACCCCTGAATAATGTTAGCTGCTTCCTTTTCCGTTTCCCCCAACCCAACAATCACATGAGTGCTGACATTTCCCTTCCCAAAAACCGCTATTGCCTCTTTTAGCTGGATAAACTGGCTTTCCCATCTGTAGGCGCCTCCTGCACCTGAGCCCTTAACTTGGTCAAACACGGCTTCGGTTGCAGCATCCAACGCGATGCCTAACCTGTCCACGCCAGAGGTTTTCAAAAGCTCAATGTTTCCTTTGTTTTGGGGTTGGCATGAAACTGAAACTGGAATCGCGGAGCGCTTTTTTATTTCTTTCACAACCGCTTCAATATTGCTGAAAACGTCGGGGTAGTTTAGGGCTTGGATGCAGACGCGCCTGATTTTCCCCTTCTGCGCCATCTCAGCAAGTGCTGTTATCACTTTTGGGGTGGGAAACGTTGGCCATGAGACTCTGGAGAGCAGTTCGGTGCTGCTTTTGCTGGCTCGGGCTTGGGGACAGAAACCGCAGTTCGCTGTGCACTTGCCCGTTCTGTAAGTCATCAAATAAGCCGTTGTCGGCTGCGCATCTAACTTGCCTTCTAAAAGCCCAAGAACTATGGCGGTGCCTAAAGAAACGCGAATTTGCTCTGGCAAACCTGTTTGGTTTGGGCATTTTTCCGACACAGAGGCACCTAAAGTATGTTGGAAATAATGGATAAACACTATATTAGTTTAGGGCTGCTTTTTGCTTTCGGGTTAAACTTATTGTGCGGCTTGCAAGCGAAACCAGGAAGAACCCTGCAAAGGCGTACTGCACAAAAGCGAAGATTGCCTGTGCTGGCCAAAGCAAAGTTAAAACTGCTCCTATGTAGAGGGCGCTTCCAAGGTAGCGTCCCACGGGGTCGTAGAGTTTTTTGGTGTACTGGCTTGTGGCTAAGAACTGAAGGAACGATGCTGCGATGAGTAGCAGAAGCCAAATCGGATAATAGCCAGAAGAATAGAAAATTGAAAAGATGCCAATCATAAGGATAAAGTCGGTTGCAGCATCGTAGTAGGCGCCGAACCGTGAAGTTGCCTTCAATTTTCTGGCGAGGTAGCCGTCAAAGTAGTCTGTGGTTGCACAAAACGCGAGAAGGATTAAGCATGAGGTTATGTTTCCTAGGTTGTAGAGGTAAAAGAAGAGGGGTAAGGCTGCGATTCGCAGCGAACTGATAAAGGCGGGGAGGGCGATTTGTTTTTTCATTGTACACTTTTACGGTGCTCAGCCAATTCAGCTTATCGCATACGCTCAAATGCAAAATTAGTCAAACGCTCAAAAGGTCTACCCAACACACCATAACCCATCTTCCCAAGATACTTTCGACCGTAAAACTGAGCTTGCGCTTTTCCAATAGCAAACTTGAGTTTGGCTTCGCTAAAACCTGAAGCGTACAGCAGCTTGTGCCTGATTAAGCGGTAGTTCTTGGGTTCCTCCCAATCCTCAATTGAAACGCCATTGTCTTTTACGCGTTCGTAGAGTGGGGTTCCCGGAATGGGGTATGGCAGGGTGAAGGATAGGTAGTCAAGCGGCAAACCTGAAGCAAAACGCACTGTATCCAGCACCGTTTTGTTGCTCTCGCCTGGGTAACCGACGATGAAGAAGGCGCCAACTTTTAATCCAGCCGCTTTAGCCGCATAAACAGCGCGTTCCGCCTGAGAAATCGTTATGTGCTTATTCATTAAACTCAAAACTGAGTCATTGCCCGATTCAATGCCAAAGAAAACACCAATGCAGCCCGCACGCTTCATGCCCTCCGCCACTTCAGTATCCATCGTGTCCACACGCGACAAACACTCCCACCCAATGTCCACACCACGGCGAACCATTTCACCGCAGACATCCAGCAAATGCTTCCGATTCAACGTAAAACAGTCATCCGCAAACCAAACCCGATCATAACCCAACCCCGCAATCTCCTCCACCTCATCAACGATGTTTGTTACAGAGCGGGTTCTCATGTCAGCGCCAAAGATTGGTCTGCTGCAGAAATCGCAGGAAAACGGGCAGCCGCGGGAAGTAATCATGGAAGTGGTTGAGTATCCGAAGCGGTTGAGGTAATATTTTTTGTATGCGTCATTGTCGAATAAGTCGCGGGTTGGAAAGGATAAAGTATCCAAGTCTTCGATGAACTTTCTCGGTTCAGTTTTGATTATTTGTTTGCCATCTTTAAAGACAAGACCTTTCACGCCTGACAATTCTTTGCCCTGCCCAACGCACTCGACGAGTTCAATCATAGTTTGCTCGCCTTCGCCAACAGCAACCACATCAAAAACGTCAAGAAAACCCTCAGGCGCCCAAGAAGGCAAAGGACCACCCACCACAAACAAACAACCACCCAAACCCTCATCCCTAAGGGCATGGGCAAGTTCTAAGGTAGTTTTTTTCATCGAAAACATCGAGTAGAACCCTACAATCTGAGGTTTGGCACGCTTTATCCGCTCGACGGCTTCCCTGAAGTGCATAAAAGTGCAGTCGACTAGCTCAACCTCGGCACCCTGCTTCTTGAGGGCAGCGGCAATGTAGCCTAAACCCAAGGGTGGAAAACGAAAAACTGAATTATCGTTTGCCGGATGAAAATAGGGGTAAATCAAAGCTACCTTAGCTGTCATTTTTATTTTTTAACCACCGAAAACCGTTGGGCTCTCAAACAAAAGAACCCTCAAAATTTCTCTTATTGAATTAGTCGTTTTATGCTTAAAAAACCTTTCACAGCTTTGTCAAGTCGGGCAGTATTTTATTGGGATAGGGGTTTGCTTGGCAAAACTTTATTATTCGACTGTGAAAATTTACACTCGGTTGAAGAAAGGTGCATATGACCTTCTAACATGGCTTGGGTTGGTTTGATGGCGAAATTAACCGATTTAGGTTTCGCAAAAGGCGCAATTTTTGAGACCATAGTTTCAACCTACAACAAGAATGGAGCACCCAATGCAGCACCCATGGGCATCATCATGCAAAATTCGCAAACCCTCAGTCTTAACATTTTCAATTCCTCACAAACCAGCCGCAACCTAAAAGCAAACAAATGCGGAGTCATCAACTTAACAAGCAACATAGAGTTTTTTTATAAAACAGCCTTCAAAGAAGCTAACCCTGATGGGAAATTGCCGCAGGAATGGTTCGGGAAAGCAGAAGCGGTGAATGCGCCTCAACTACTTCCAGCAGATGCTACGATTGCCTTTTCGGTAGTGAGTATGCAGCCGATTGGAGCAGAAAAAACCAAATTTACCTGCAACATAGAGCAGATAACATCAGCAGAGATGTGCCCGCAAGTTTACTGCCGCGCCATGTCAGCAACCCTTGAAGCGATTATTCATGCAACTCGCGTAAAAGCCTTCATCAACGACGAAAAACAAAAAAAGTACGTAGGTCACCTTTTAGAGCTAATTGAAAACTGCAATGACGTGGTGGATCGCACGGCGCCAAATTCGTCATATTCACTTGTTATGGCTGATTTGATGGAAAAAATTGATTCATGGAGTGTTAAGCGGTGAAAGTTTCGGTAAAAACCCCCGCCCGACTGCACTTGGGACTCATTGACATGAACGGCGATTTGGGACGCATGTTCGGCGGCTTAGGTGTGGGCATTGACCGCCCAAACATCATCGTGGAAGCCCAGAATTCCGAGAACTTTGCGATTCGGGGTCAAGAAGTCGAACTTGCCAACTCCATAGCCCAACGTTTCTTTTCCACCTACCACCTTCAACCCAAAGCCAGCATAAACGTTGTTAAGGCGATTCCAGCACACATCGGTTTAGGTTCAGGTACCCAGTTTTCATTAGCCATCGCGGTAGCGCTTGCAAAGTTGCTTAACGTGAAAGCTTCCATCCCCGAGTTGGCAGTTGCTATGGGACGCGCAAAAAGAACCGCCGTCGGAACCACAATATTCCAAGTGGGTGGATTCGTGGTTGACGGAGGAAAAAACCTCAAAACCCAAAGCTTTCCACCGCTGATTTACCGACAACCCTTCCCCAGTGAATGGCGCTTCATCGTAGCCGTACCCAACACTAAAGAAGGCTTATCCAACTCCGAAGAAAACCGTGCCTTCAAAAAACTAACCCAAATGCCCGCCCAAGACGTCGGGAAAATTTGCCGCTTAACAATGCTAAAACTTCTTCCATCCCTAGCTGAACATGACCTCGAAAGCTTCGGCGATGCCCTCACAAAAATCCAAGTTCTAACAGGAAACCACTTCGCGCAGGCTCAAGGCGGAACCTACGCGAGCCCAGTTGCTACGGAATGCATCGAATTCATGAAGAAAACTGGCGCCCATGGTGTGGGGCAGAGTTCATGGGGACCAGCCCTCTACGCTGTAGTTAAACAGGAACAAGCCAAACAAGTCCTCACCCAAGTCAAGAAACATCTGCGCAAAGGTGTGGGCGGCGAAGCTTTCATCGCTAAGGCAAATAATAGGGGCGCAACCATAAAGGCGGTTGAGGATTAGAAACGTGAAGGTCCTTTTGATTACTGGTCAGCTGGCAGAAGACGCTGTTCGGCGCTATGCCCAAGAAAGCAGCGTAGAAACGGAAACGTTTGCGCTCAAGATTGCTGTTGCCGCATTCTTAACTCCTCAAACCATCGCAGACGCCCTAAAAAACAAGAAAATAACAGATTTTAACATGATTTTAGTTCCCGGTCTAGTCCGCGGAGACACAACCGCCATTTCGAAAGCCATGGGCGTTGCTGCCTTTAAAGGTCCAAGGTATGCGGCTGACCTGCCAACCGTACTGGATTCACTTTGCGAAGTTCAACTCTCAACGACTATGTCAGCAGACGATTTGCTCCGCGAAAAACTACAACAACAAGCCTTACAAGAAATCGAAAAAGTAGAGCTAAACCGCAAGGAACTGCTCAAGAAGCCGGGCAGCATGCTGATTGGGAACTTGGCGGTTGGCAAAGATTTTCCCATGCGTGTTCTCGCCGAAATCGTTGATGCTGCCTTAATGGATAAGGAGACAATCCAGCGGACAGCAAAACGCTTCGTTGAGGCTGGTGCCGACCTGATTGATGTAGGGATGGTTGCAGGCGAATCCCAACCTGAAAAGGCAAAGCGCATAGTTGAGTGGGTTAAACAGGTTGTCGATGTACCCGTCAGCATAGACACGCTTGACCCCGCAGAAATTAAAGCAGCAATCCAGGCAGGCGCGGAACTCGTACTAAGTGCCGACGCAGGAAACATCGAAGAAATCGCACCTTTCGCCCAGAAAGTTGCCGTTGTTGTCATCCCCACTAACCAGAGCCAAGGCTACTTCCCCAAAAAAGCCCAAGACCGCGTCAAATACCTCGAAGAAATAATTGCAAAAGCAAAAAACCTCGGCGTTTCCCGTTGCCTTGCAGATTTGATTTTGGAGCCCACTGACATTTTAGAATCATTCATCGCCTTCAAGGCTTTTGCAGAAAGAAACCCCGATACGCCCCTGTTCGTGGGAGTTTCAAACGTCACGGAACTAATGGATGCTGACTCGGTGGGCATTAACGCTTTGCTTGCCCGGTTATCCCAAGAGGTTGATGCAAGCATCTTGTTGGCGACCGAGAAAAGCGACAAGGCCAAGGGCACCGTTGCAGAGGAGGTTGCGGCGGCGAAAATGATGTTTTTGGCTAAGAAGCGCGGTTCAGTTCCCAAAGACCTTGGCATCGACCTTCTTATCCTCAAAGACAAGCGCTTCCGTGAGGAGCCTTACGACAAAAAAAGCGAAGCAGGCGCGAAAGTTGTGGATGCACCCGAGAAGTTGGAGCCCGCAATTTTGGATTCCGAGGGCATGTTCAAAATCGCTGTAGACCGCGCCGAAGGCGTTTTGGTTGCAGTCCATTATGATTCAGCCCAGATGGATAAGCCTGTTAACGTTGTCAAGGGCAAAACCGCTGACAGCATATTCATCAAAATCGTGGAAATGGGTTTGGTGTCAAGGCTGGATCATGCAGCTTATTTGGGAAGCGAACTGGCTAAAGCTGAACTTGCCCTGCGAACAGGAAAGGAATACGTTCAGGATAAGGAACTATTCAAAAAAATAGAGAATTATTTTTAGGATTGTTAGTCAGGTGTGGCTGTCTCTGTTTTCCCTTTGGAGATTGCTTTGTTTTCTGGTGGGAAAAGAGATTTTTTAAGAATTCTAGTCACTGGAACGCCTACAACCACGGCTCCAATGATTAAAGCTAACCTTTCCCATGGGTAAAGATAGAACACAACGTTCCAGGTTATTGGATAGCTGCTTGGAAGCATGATGTGTGTAATTTGTCCTCGTACCACTTCGTAGAGAATGCCGCCAGTGAGGTGCTGCATCATTGTTCCCACGAACGCCAGAATGGCAAATCCCGCTGTGATTGTGGTTGTTTTGGCGCTTCCAACCCATTGGCCTGCTTTACGTCCCAACGGTGAAATAAGAACGATGAACGCTACGAGATGCATCCAAAGGTATGGGAATGTGCCCCATGGTGTGCTGATGAAGTTTGATGTCAACGGGTTAATTGCGTAACCAACGAGCAAGAGGGCATTTAGTATTATTACTGGGAGCCATTTGCGTCTGACTAGGAATCCTAAGGAAACAGCTACTACGAATGCGGGCAGAAAATCTAGGCCAAAGAAGGGTGCGGAAGGTACTATGCCTAATGCGGCAAAGGTGCCTATTATTATGCTTACTCCACCCACATAAGGTCCTAATAGAATGCCGAACAGTGGAGCGAGTATGTCGGATAAGCGGAATGTGGCTCCTGTTCCTATCATGGGGACTGTGGGTATGATTCTTAGGGCTGCGTATAGTGCTGAGAAAATTGCAATTGCAGCTATTGCTTTGGTGTTTCGGTTAAGATGTCTGAGGTTGCTCATTTTTCTTCGCCGCTAACTAACTTTTTTCACTGCTGTGTAATTTTTTACACAGCCTAATAAAACTTTCCATACCCCACAACCGTTTAAACGCCACCGCTAAATTCACAACAAATCTAACTTTCCCAAACTCCTAAATCACCAATCTTTTAATTGCAGAAGACGCAATTGGAGAATTATGAAACCGAAAGTGTTGAAAGTAGAAAACCTGCACGAAGCTCAAGCCGAATTAAGAAAAATCGATGTGTACCCCGTCGGGGTTGAGATTATGGCTTTGAAAGCAGTTTATCGTCTGGTCAAGTTTGAAGCAGTTGACCCAAAAACCGCCAATATCGTAAAGCAAGAGATGCTCTCACGCGGTGGAGAGGTCGCGGTCGCCGAAACTGTTGGCAAGTTTGAAGCAGAGAAAACCGACATGATAATCATGGGTACACTGGCGCAGTACATTCGTTTGGTTCGAAAGCTCAAAGAGCAATCGTTTGGTGACTGCTTAGAAATTGCTAAGGAATTAGAGGCTTTGTTGTTTAAGGATTTTGATGTTGAAGGCGCATCAGTTTGGTAATTTACTGGAAAAAGCTATTTTCGCTCTAAACATCTATTCAAAGTTTGAAATTCATAGAAAAAGCAAATTTAGCGAGCTCTTGAAATTTAACAGATAAATGTCAAAACTGCACAGCCGTAAAAGCATGGTGGAACGCCAAATTTAGTCGCCTGTTTTTAGGGTTATTTTAGGTATAGCGCCTGTTTTTGTGTCGTTTCGTTGGTTTGGGCAGGCTATTTAGCTGTTGGCAAATTTTAAATACAAATTGAAGGCAAATGTAGCTTTGAGGTTATTAGCGTGGCGAAAGCTCCAAAAAAGGAAGATAAGAAAGCTAAAAAGAAGAAATAAACCCCTTTAAGGTTTGGCTAAACCCTCATTTTCTTTTTTCACCGAAAACCAGTCTATCCTCTGCTTAAGTGGACAAATTATACATAAAAACGATAATATACGCGCCAACTCATTTAATTGAAATTTTCTCCAAAGAAGCTTTATCTTGCTAAAAGCACTAACCTAGATTGTACGGTGAATTTATTTGGAAAACAACCCGTTAAGCATAAGCCTCGCTGGCTTGGAGCTATCGAACCCAACGATTCTGGCTTCAGGAATCCTGGGGTACTCCGCCGAATCCCTCAGCCGCGTAGCAAAAGGCGGCGCCGGCGCGGTCGTTACAAAATCCGTGGGCATAGCGCCAAGGGTAGGTTACTCTAACCCGACGGTGGTTCAAGCAGAGGGTGGACTCATCAACGCCATGGGGCTGCCCAACCCGGGAATCGACATTTACTCAGAGGAAATAAAGTTTTCCAAAACAGTTCTGCGTGTTCCCGTCATCGTGAGCGTTTTTGGTTACTCCGCAGAAGAGTACGCGGCGGTGGCGAAGAAGGCGGTTGAGGCAGGCGCCGACGCAGTGGAACTCAACGTTTCATGCCCACATGTGAAGCAAACGGGCGCGGAGATTGGGCAGAGCCCAAAATTCCTCACAGAAATCGTGCAGCAGGTTAAGGCAGCAATCAATGCGCCGCTGATTGTAAAACTGTCCCCCAACGTTGCAGACATTACCGTGTTGGCTCGGGCGGCTGTTGAGGCGGGCGCAGACGCGTTGACGGCGGTGAATTCGCTTAAAGCAGTGGCGATTGATGTGGAAACGATGCGTCCGATTCTAAGCAACGTGAAGGGCGGCCTATCAGGTCCAGCAATTAAGCCCGTAGCCTTGCGGTGCGTGTATGACATTGCTGAGGCGCTTGAGGTACCAATCATCGGCTGCGGCGGAGTGACAAATTGGCGTGACGCCGTCGAGTTTTTCTTGGCTGGCGCCTCCGCGGTCCAAATCGGCACGGCGGTTGGGGAAAACGTGGAGGTTTTTCAAGCAGTAACTAGAGGAGTGGAATCGTATTTGAGAAAGAAACATTTTGGGAGTGTAAAAGACATTGTCGGCCTCGCTCACCACAAGTAATCAGCTTCGGACTACGCAGATAGTTCGAATCCGAACAGAAAGCCCCACAGTGAAAACCTACACCCTAACCGACCGCCTATGCAGCAAAGCCAAACCAGGACAGTTTCTGATGTTGTGGATCCCAGGCATAGACGAAATACCCCTAAGCGTGCTGGAGGCGGGGGACAATTTGGTTTCCGTGTCCGTCAAAGCGGTTGGGGATGCCACACGGCACCTGCACGAGCTGGAGACAGGCGCAACGGTTGGCGTACGTGGACCATTCGGTAACAGCTTCACGGAAAGCCGCGGCAGAGTGCTTTTGGTCGGCGGCGGAACAGGCACGGCGCCCCTGCTGTTTTTGGCAAAGCAACTTGCGGCGAAAACGGAGCGGCTCTCGTTTGTGGAGGGCGCCAAAACCAAGGATGAACTGCTGTTTATTCGTGAATTAGGCGGGGTTTGCGCAGAGAAGAATTTGATTACGACAACGGAGGACGGCACCGCTGGCTTGCAATGTCTGGTAACTCAGCCTCTAGCCAGTCTGCTTGACAAGGAGCGCTTCGACATGATCTACACATGCGGACCCGAAGTCATGGTTAAGAAGATTTTTGAGATGACAGAAAAGCGTAAGCTGCCCATAGAAGCCAGCTTAGAGCGGCTAATGCGCTGTGGAATTGGCTTGTGCGGAAGCTGCGTAATCGGCAAGTACCGCGTCTGCCGCGACGGCCCAGTTTTTAATGCGGCGCAGTTGCGGGAAGTTCAAGAGGAGCTTGGGATTTCCAAACTTGGGTTTGACGGCTCAAGGATACCGATTTAATATGATGCCATCTGACTCTGATCTGGAAGATATCGTTAACCGGACAATAACGCTCTACAACCGCCTACACATCTCAAACGCCTTCGCCAAACTCATCACCCTCGCACCGCCCATACTTATAATCGAGTTCACCGGTACCTTCTGCGCAACCTGTAGCACCATAGAAATAACAGACGGCTTCGAAGAACACCTAAAAACCCTAAGCGGCGACAAAATAAAACTAAAACAAGGCAAAACCACCCAAACCAACCTCCACACCATCCAAACAACCTACACCATAAAAACCAAATGAGAAGTTTTTAGGAAGTTTTAAATGCGTGTTTATCCCACTCACTGGTGGTGGGAAAGATGGATCAGGTTAATCTAAAAATAGACTCAAAAGGCAGAATATGCATCCCAGCCGAAATAAGAGAAGAAATCGGAGACACCGCCACCCTAAAAAAAACTCCTCAAGGCTTCCTCATAATCCCCGGCAAACGCGAGGACTTTCTGGAGGGATTCAAAAAATTAATAACTTCTGAGCCTAAACGCAAAGGCAAACCTAAACTTGCAACTCCAGAAGAAATGAAGTCTGTTTGGAGAACAGTCAAGTGATAACTGGCTTAGACACCAACATTCTCTGCTATTCACTTGACCGCCGCTACCCCGAACACCAAAAAGTAAAAGATTTACTAATCACCCTTTCCCAAGAAAACCTTGTAGCCCTAAACCCAACCGTCCTACACGAAGCCTACCACACACTCGTTTATTACTCTGAATGGACTCCTGAAGAAGCTGCAAGAAGACTCACCGCACTCCTAAGACACCCCTTTATCGAGTTCTTCAACCAAACACAAAAAACCTCCCTAATCGCACTAAACCTCTCAGTAAAACACAACATAGACGGAAGAGACGCCCTCATAACAGCCAACTACATAGCAAACAAAACCCCCATCATATACACCCACGACAAAACGCTCCTAAAACTACAAAAAATAACCTGGAAAAACACCAACCTAACCTTCAAAGACCCACTAACCTAAAAATAAACAAAAGCCGTTTTGGGCTAATCAGGACTAGCGCTCGCTGCCCCAGGCAATCGCGTTCATTTTTGGATCATAAATGGTAATCATTGCAGAAACCTAATAGGGGAGGTCAAGAAGCCCTAAGAGAGGTAGGTCGTATTTGGCGTTTTCCGCTGCCATTAGTATGTTGAAATTGGGTGCTATATATAAGGGGGCTATAGAAAAAAATCGCAGCTAGCCTCAGTCAAGGTGGTATGCTTCTTCGCCATGCTGGCTTAAATCTAAGCCTTCGTCTTCCTCTTTGGGACTAACCCGCAA
>JAMDCS010000073.1 GCA_023488835.1 Candidatus Bathyarchaeota archaeon | reverse complement strand
ATAAAATCCAACAGCGACTAGTGGATCAACGGGTTAACTTTGGCGCAAACTGTAAGTCTTTTTGGAAGAGAGAGGGGAACGGACTTTGTTGCTTGCGTTTCAGTTAACCGTTGATTCGCTAGTCGCTTTTGGATTTTATCAATCCTGGGCGTGGTTATTTCCAATAGTGGTTCTTGGATAATAAAAAATAATGTGACTGTAACGTCACTACAACAATTTTTCTATTAAGGCTCTACCGTTTTTTAGAAGTTTTTTGTTTTTCCTTAGTTGTTTTTCTAGGCTTGAACATTACTGCTGCCTTCTTTAGGTCTAAGGGTGTGTTTACGTTAAAGAAGGTCTTTAAATCAGGGTCTAACTGTTCGATCACCATCGTCGAAATGTAGCGGACTCCACGCATTTTTTCCACCATAGCTTGCATGTCCAGCTCGTTTTCCGCTAACGCCTCTTTGGCGGCTTCCAAGCCTTGTTTTGTATGGTAAACGGCATGTAGGGGTTCAATCTCTTGGTTTGTCCATCTTGGAACAGCAGCCGCCTTCCCTACGCAACAGTCAAAGAGCAAAGACAAGACCTCTTGGGAAACAAACGGGCTATCAAATGGCAGAAGCGCAGAGTACTCTCCTTTAGCCGCTTCAAAACCCGTCAAGGCTCCAACCAAAGGTCCCTTGGACTCGCAGACGTCAACGGCAAACCTGACTTTAGAAGAAACCAGCTTTGCATAGGCGTCTGCGCGGTCTTGGGAGTTTGTTACCACGATGACTTCTTCGACAAGACCTTTCACGGCGTCAACAACATGGTTCAACAATGGTTTGCCGTTTAGTTCTAAAACGCCCTTATCGCTGTTAAACCTGGTTGAGGAACCGCCTGCCAGAATAATAGCTGACCTATCCATATCATATGTCACTGGCACTTCTAGCATGTAGGGTGAAGTTTAAGTTTTTTGCAATGCGCAATCAAAAAAAAATTTGATTATGTAATTCGTTATTTTTAATATGCATTTTATTCTGTGAAAATTCCTTAAAAACCCCCATGCCCCAGCGGTAGGTAACAACAAAATTGGTGACGACTCAACATGGCAGGAAAAAAATGGACCCCGCAACAGGAAACCGAACTCAAAGCGTTAATCGAAGCCGAAGCGGAAATCGAGGAAATCGCCGCAAAAATCCAGAAAACACCGGGCGCCATAATCCTAAAGTGCCAACGCCTGGGGCTGCCGCTTAAAGCCAGCGGCTACGCGAAATCCCAGATTTATCTCCCACGGGAGCTACCCAGCGTCGAAGAAGCACTAAGAATTCTGGCGGGTGCCCTGAGAGCCGCCGTCAAGCCCGGTCTGGACCGAGTTGAGGTTCAGCGGCTGCAAGCCATCGCCACCATCTCCAAAACCTACAAGGAACTGCTGTCGGACTACGTCAACTACCGAGAGATAGAAGCTAAACTAAAAGAGATGCAAGAACAAAATGCACAACTACTTAAAGAAAAAAGCCAAAACCCTGCGCCCAAGCCAGATACTGCCCCAATGGCATGAAATCCAGCAGAGCAGCAGCCAGCTCAAGCAGACGGTTGAGCAGAAAACCCAGCAGTTAAGCGATAACCCTGCAGAATTCTTCGAGCAAACCCTGGGTTTTAAGCCCTACGGTTACCAGAAAGAGTTCGCAGAAATTTTCGAGAAAAACCAGTTTACTGCTGCCCGCTGGTGCAGGCAAAGCGGCAAAACCCAAACCATCTCGGCGCTGCTGCTCAAGTACGCGGTGAAAAACCCAAACGTAGCAATCGGCATAGTTGGACCATCTTGGCGACAAACCAAGCATATCATAGCACGCATAGCCGCCTTAACCAGAAAACTTCCACCTGGAATAGCGTTTAAACCCCAGAAAACACAGATTCATTTTCCCAACGGAAGCAGCATAGAGGCCTTCCCAAACAACCCAGAAACCATCCGCGGACCCACCCTTCACGTGGTCTACGCTGACGAATTCAACTTTGTAGCCAATGACCAGGAACTCTACGACGCCATCCTCTACACGCTCGGCGCAACCGACGGCAAATTCGTCTGCAGCAGCACACCATGGCACACCGACAGCGTCTTCTTCAAAATCTTCAACCACAAGGACTTTTGTGACTTCAAAACCAGCCACGTCACCGTAGAGCAGGCGCTAAGCCCCAACGGACCCCTAAAACCCAACATCATAGAGAAAATCAAAACCCAAATGGGCGACGACCCCTCACGATGGAAAAGAGAAATGGAAGCGGACTGGTTCGAAGACGACAACGTTTGGCTAACCCAAAGCCTAATCGCCTCATGCATCGGAACCCAGCAAAACTGCGGCCAAGAACTCCATGAATTTTTCCCCGACATCCCCAAAAGAGGCGACTTCTTTGCAGGATTAGACCTAGCTCAAACACGCGACTACAGCGTCCTATCAGTAGTTGAACGCCAAGACGACCGCCTCTATCTTAGGCACCTCAAAATCTTTTCTCAACCCACGGTTTACGCGACAGTACTGGGCTACATCAAGGCTCTGCAAGACCGCTGGAACGGCTTCGAGCGGATAAGAGTTGACTTTACCCGAGAAGGTCCAAGCTTTATCGCCGACATGGAAGCCGCAGGCATCAGAAACGCTGAAGGCGTCAATTTCAGTGTCCCTCGCAAAAGCGAAATGGCAGGGCTCCTCAAACAGAGGATGCTAAACAAACAATTCTTCTATCCACTGCTCAATTGGGAACGCCCATACCGAGGAGACATCTGCACTGAACTCAATGTTGAGCGCTATGATTTGCGCAGGGACGGCAATGTGGGTTTTTCGCATCCTTGGGGCACGCATGACGATGTCTTTTGGAGTATAGCGTTGGCGGTTTATGCGACGGCTGACATGGGACCCGAACCATTCCTAGCAGTGATCCCTCGAGAGTAAGCAAATCGTCTCTCTAACAAAACGCCCGGGTTCTTGTTTAGTAATAGCTTCTTAATCCAGAACCGCCTGATGACTTGAGTCGGTAAAATTCGTCTAATTCAAATCTTGTTGCTATCCTATCTGTTCCATTGGCACGTATGTAAGCCCCTCTTTCCCTGAGCATATACGGTTTATCTTTCCCTTCCATAACTTTCACTAATATCAATTTCTTTTCCTGTAACGTTCGCTCTTCTACGCTATAATCAATAGAGGGTACACAATGGCTTGAAATAATGTTAGTAATAGTATCTTTGTAATGGTCTCTGTTGTCAAGACCAACAATATTTGTCTTATCGTTCACCCCAAGAACGATAACACCACCTTGCTGATTAGCAAAGGCGACAACTGTTTCTGCAAATTCGGTTGGCTCACCTATCTTTTCTTTTAGCTCAACCGTTTGGTTTTCCCCATTCTTGATGAGTTCTAACAACTCATATTCAGGGATATCAACAATGACACCTTTGGGCAAATCCCAATTAAGACCGAATCTTCTTTCATCCAATACCTCGCCACTTTTCTTTGAAAGGAGCATGATGTGGAAGTGTTGGGGCTTGTATTTTAGGGTCATAATGCTTGACGTTTCGCCAGTTCCGAAGGCAATATTTTCTTTGACTGCGTCCTTTCCTCTGGTATAATACAACTTACCGATAATGTCAGTAGTTGCCTCAGACTTGGCTTCTATATTTACTTTCAGCATTGCTGAGCTGATATTTATCTCTCGAATTCTTGCGCCATAATTGGGTAAACAAAATATTATTCCATAAGCATCTGAATAGCGGTCAACATCGATTCCGACAAATTCCCTTATGGCACTACGGTAATCAGGGAATAAAGGTAAGTCAATCGATACCAAAGGCTCATTACTTACTCGATGCGATGGGTTCTTGTATTGGTATTTTTCAAAACCCCAGTTAATGTTAATGTAATCAACACCTGAATCGAATTTGTAGTAGTCCCCCAAACTGTTACCAGCCACCGTGACTTCCATATCGCCAATTTTAATAATGAGTTGTTAGAACTCAGGAAGGTTTGTAACTATCTGAATCAGTTCTTCGATTGTTATTATTGTTCTAAACAGGGCAAAGTTACCGTAATTTAGTTTCTCAGTTGATGGCGCAGGGTCGCCTTTGCACAAGGGTGTAATCATGGTAGTTATATTTTCCCAAGAAGACCCTTCTCTACGTAAATAGCAAGAAACTAACACTGAACCGTACATGTACTGTCGATTGTGTAATTTTTGGGCTATCTCGCGTATGAACTTTTGGTGTACAGACACACTCGACTCCTCTCACAGTCACAAACCTATAGATAAACTAATAATGTTTACCTATCTAAGGAAAGCACCCTAATAAGCGCCAACTAATCAGAAAAACTAACTTTGCTTTCCCTTGATTAGCTTTACTTCGACTCTATCAACGAAACCTATCGAATCAGCCGTTTCCTGTTTCCATGCTATTGCAATGCTTCCATTGGGTTTTCAACAATCTTGCCCTGTTTGCTGTCACCTAATCGGATTTGTGCGTTGACGTGCTGGCGTAGTTCCTTCAGTATTTTATCGTTTTTTGCACTATCTTTTTTCTGCTTACGGTAGAAGTACCATTTTACAAAGAAACCGAGTATGAAACCCAATATCAAGCCTAGTAGCCAGAAAAGGAATTCTTCTTGTGTGTCATATTGCCCCTCTCAGGATTAAGTAAACTCAGGAGCTATTTATGCTTAAGCACCAATGGCAAATTATCTCAATGCCAGCTTATGTGAGCAAAAAGGCAAGTTTATCATGTTTCACATTCACATGTTGGCGTTTTCTACAGCTAGTTGGGTGTGTACAGAGAATCGCCGACGTGGTGATTTGATAATTTGAAACTGGCGCAAGATTTGATAGTTATGTATTTAGGTCGGATGCGTTTACAAAGGTTACGGAATCTTCATCAGACGATTTCGTTTATATGTTTTAGTAACGTTGCGATTTCTTTGCCTTTGTTTGTGAGACTGTATTCGACTCTGGGTGGTCGGTTTTCAATCACTTTTCTGCTTGCTATGCCATTTTCTTCAAGAACTTTCAATAGATTTGAGAATGCTTGTCTGCTTACTACAAAGCCTTGTTTGTATAACTCGTAGTATCCTGCTTTTCCATTTTTGTCGATGTATTGTATTGTTTCGATGACTCCTTTTCCGAATAAGAATCGTGTCTTGTTTGACAAGCAGACCACATACAGAAAAATGGGTGGGTATTTCAAAAGTATAATACACTATAAATAGTACAATGTACTACAAATAAACATTAAATCGGGTGAAAAAATGAACAACAACACAAAACAAGCAACCCTAAAAATTCAATTAGTCCCAGAAAGCCAAACCATAAACAATGAGCAAATAAAAAAAGAAATCAGAAAAAGCCTAACTTGCGACTGGCTACTAAAAATCCAAAATATCGAAATAGACAGGTAAGCCCCTCTTTTATCCATTTAAAAGCAGGCGAGTAAACGTAGACCCCATAAAAGGGCTTGACCACATTAGCCAAGCAACTGAATGCATCAATGTAGCTGACTTAGAATCAAGCAAACGCCATTCCATATTTGTGGCTTGCATGAACAGAGAGGGCTTTGCAGGCTTCATTAAACACAAACAAAACAACCAAACCTACATCATCTTCATTTACAAAGAAACCTAAAGCGCAGAATGTTTATGTATGCATTTGGTATCTATTGTAAACGGTGATGTGTGTTGACGCTTAAACCATTGGCTGTGCGTGTCCCAGTTGAATTGGATGAAGAGATTTCTGAAATTATAAAAAAGGAAAAACTGGATAAAGCGACTGTTGTCAGAAACTTGCTTGAAACGGGCATTTCTGAGTGGAGAAAACAAACCGCCTTAGAACTTTTAGGCAAAGGGAAAGTCACCTTTGCTGAGGCAGCAGGCATCGCGAAACTGTCTCTGTGGGAATTTGCGGATTTGGTTAAGCAGTGCAATGTTGAATGGGTCCGCTTTGAACTGGGAGAAGTTGAGAAGGAATTTAGGGAAGCGTCGGCGGCGAAGAGTAATTGAAGCCGTTGGTTTTCAATTCTACCCCTTTGATATATCTGTCTAAGGCTGGGTTAAGTGGGATTATTGAAAATTTGCAAGAGAAAAAGTTGACTTCTCCGCTGGTTAAAGTGGAAGTTGTGGATGTGGGCAAACAAAAAGGCTTCCCAGATGCGATTGCTCTTGAAAAATTGTTTGATAACGGCGTTTTTGAACTTTGTAAACCCAAAGACGAATTGTTCCTTTCACGTTTGTCTAGGACACGTGGGCTTCATGCTGCGGACGCACAGGTTTTAGCGCTCGCCAAGGAGCATGCAGGGCTTGCAGTTATTGATGATGAAGTGGCACGCAAAACCGCTAAAATTTACAAAATCAGCTACGTGGGTACACCCTTTATTTTGGCAAGAGCAGTTTTTGAAGGATTCCTGTCAAAAGAACAAGCGAGGGATGCTGTTAAGGACATGGTTTCTGCTGGTTGGCGCTGTAACGTGGAAACCTACGCCGAGATAATGGAGCTAATAGACAAAATATAGGCGTAGTTGCATGCAGTTTTTTTCAGCGTACACAGCGTTCTTTGGCAAGCTTCAGCACAGCTTTTGACCGTGTAGAAATAATAGCAAGCTATACATGGTTTCACATGCACACCGCGGTGGTTTCAACATGGAAGCATGTACCATATGTGATGAAAAATGCTTATCCCACACCGAAACAGACGCAGAAAAGCAATGCAGGGGCAGAACGGAGCTTTACCCTCAAACTGTCTTGTGGTACCCTGTAAACCGCTACACTCACATAAAGAGAAGAGGGCAAAGAAGTTTAGTTTACTTGGTCGGTCTCTATTTTTTTAGCCATCTCAGATAGTATCTTGGTGAACGGGTGGTCAGGTTTATCTTGGATGAAAATCAGGTTTCCTTCTGCCCTAAGGATTTCGCAGAAGCATGGCAGCATTCCAAGCATTGGCACTTGGTAGTCGGCTTTGACTTTGTTTTGTATTTCAGTTTTCTTAGCGGTTGCTGAGGCATCGAGCACTTTGTTTAGCACTAAGCCTGTTTTCTTTTCAAATAAGTTGTAGAGTTCAGCCAGCATGCGTTTTGTTCCGTCTACGTCTGATCGGTCGCCTGTTGTTGCTACAACCACAAAGTCAGCAGCTACGATAGCGTTAATAGAGGAGTATTGTAGTCCTGGGCTTGTGTCAAAGAATAAGTAGTCAAATTTCTTGTCTTTGAGCAACGTTTCTCTGAGTGCAAGAAGTCGGCCTAAAGCACGCATTTCCCACTTGCGGTCTTTGGATGACATGTCCCGGATTGCTTCTGTCGATGGGTTTGCTAAGCAAGTATAAAACTTGCCGTTTCCAGGAATTCGGCTGCTTAAATCTACAAGGGTTTTGCTGATTTCGCAAGTGTTGTTTAGGTAATCGTTGAGCCAGTGATCTGCGTTTGGAGTTTTAAGGATGGCGAATAAGCTTGGGGCTCGAAAGTCAAGGTCAAAGACGCAAACTTTCTTTCCGTTCTTGGCAAATGTTGCGGCTAAATTAACTGAGAGAAGGGTTTTTCCTGTTCCGCCTTTGTAGGAGTGCACAGCGATTATTTTGCTCATAATCTCAACTCTGAGTTTCTCTATCAATGAAGAAGTAGGCTTTCCTACCTTTCCGTTCCTTCTTTAAGTAACCCATGATAACTAGCTGGTTTAGGTATGCACTTTCGACTGCCCGGGCACGTTTTGTTTGTTCTGCGATTTCTTCAGCTGTTGCTCGGCTGCACCTGCAAATGGTCATAGCTGTCTTGCGCAAGTGGTCAGGCATGGATAGAAGAGTCATAACATCCAATGACGCATCCGGCAATGATAGGGTGGCTTTTTGGTTGTTGCCATTACCGTTTCCGTTCTTTTGGATTTCAATCATAATTTCTATTTTGTCGTTGAGTTTCTCGAGGCTTTCTTCTATCTTTTCCAGAATGTTTAAGGGTTTTTTATTTGATAATTCGTTTCTAATCACACGTTTTCCCCGAGTTGTTTTTCATGTGTACAGTTTGATAGTCTAAGCCCATACTATTTATTAAGTCTTGCGATATAACGGTGTTTATTTGAAATAAGTAAACAAAAACTTTTTGAGAATTAAAAAAGACAAAAAACTGTTGATTAGGATTGATCAGGTTTTAAGTGGTTAAAACCCGGGGTTTAGTAGGGAATCGGTGTTTGGCTTCTTGCTTCCTCTACTATAGGTAAGACTTGTTTTAGTTCCCTAAAGTACTTTAGAACCGTAATGCCGCGTTGTGTAACGGCGAAAACTACACGTGCTTTCCCTACGGTGCGTTCTTCAACTAAGCCCTGCTTTATCAGGAAGTCTAGATACTCTTTGAGGACACTACAGTTAACGTTCGCTTTGTACATGACGTGTGTTAGTTTTAGTGGTCCTCGATGGGCAAGCACTGTAAGGATGTCAACATACATTTCCAGTTTTGATCGACGCACTTTTATACTCCTCTTTTTTCTTTAATGCTCCGTTTAGTTATAAATCATTTATGTATTAGTAATCAGTGTTTTTGTCCATCTTAGCTGTCAATTGGCGGTTTTTTTGATAACTTTGTTTAACACATTTAATCTATTTTCGAATGCAGTAACCATGTCATCTAGCAGTATTTCGCGCAATTCGGTCGGCAAACCATTGATTTTCTTATCGAATACATTCGCTAACTTGGCTTCTAATTCTTTCCTATCTTTATCCGCAATTTGCTTCATACACACATATTCTCCCAATTCTAATGACAAACCAGAATAGCTGAAGGTATATAACTGACTTATGAAAGCAACCTATGAATCAGAAATTAATACCTAAAAACAAAACCTCACCATAGAACACTCAATATTTAGCCTACATCCCCCCCTTTATTTCAAGAGAATTTGTCAGGTTCTTAGAGTATTTTGCTTTAGGTTTGGGTTGGTAATAATTAACAAGCCTTTGGCTGATAATAATTTGTATGTGGTAAGGCTACAACAAATTTTAAAGGGCTGCTTGGTTGTTTACTTGTTTATTTCCATGGTAAACACCCTCTGAACTTTCGTACTTTAACCGGACTTGTGGGCATTATCCTGTGTGCATTTATCAGTTTCGGATTTGATTTACAAAAAATTGAGCGAAAATTACTATTTGATACGGCAATCGATGACTTGTTGCATAGTTTCTCAATCTAAAAGTTGTTGTTTGTTTACAGTCACAAACAAATTTTAACCACATTTACCATTTTTATTTGGAAAAACGTCATTATTAGACTGCCCATTTTCTGGAAGGCTCTTTTTTATTGTTCAATTCTTTCAAGGAGAAGCCATGGAGCGTATGGCTAATCAAAGGATATGTGTCAAATGATCAGGTTCGAGCGGAACGCTGCGAAAACTGCAAATCAAAAACTGAGGTCTTGACAACTAACTACAACAATCCCAACCTAATATTATATGGTTGCAAGGATAGCAAATGCAAGCATAGGTTCCTGCGACTGGATCTTGACGCTGAAGTTTCTTAAAAGCTGCCTACTGCATGAGCTTGTCAACCAAGTTCCTCAAAAAGCATGCTGCCTCGAAAGGCTCCTTCTATTTTATCGTAAATTGCTTTTTAGCTAACCTTTTTTTAAGCATACCGTAGACGGATCTGCCACCGGTGAGTAAGGCAACAAGCAAACAGCCCAAACCTATTGTGCGGTAAATTATGATTGAGAGGAACACTCCGTAAACTAGGGGTATTTGGAGGATATATGCTAGGAAAAAGCCGAAAGCTGGATGGATAATTATCTCGTCTGCTGTTGGAAGAAGAATGTATAATGATGTGCCCAGCATAAAAGCGGGAAAAGCAACTTTTCTTAAGTGCATTTCACTCTATCAATAAATAATAAACTTTCCTATTTAATAAAATTTTTCAAAAGATTAGAAGGGAATTGGTGCGTTTGGCTTAAAGAAGGAAACCTACTTTAACACAGAAAATCCCTTCTTCCATGCAAACGCTAGCAGGTGAAGATTATTCTAGAATGGGTAAGGGATAAAACTAGACGAGTCAGCATTCTAAGAGTCACCGTTCAGCTGCTATTCTTTTTCATAATTTTCTACGTATCCATAGTAACCGTTTGGAAAGGTCTGCTGTTAGGCTTAATTTTAGGCGTAACTTTTCTGTTAGGCAGGTTTTTCTGCGGCTGGATTTGCCCCCTAGGGCTATATATGGACACAATGACACTTCTACGCAAGACTTTGAGGCTTCGTCACTGGACTCTGCCTGAACGATTAAACCGTGACTTGCACAAGTTCCGATACATATTTGCTTTGACTATTTTTCTGTTAGCCCTGCCGGTTTTCGTGGTTGGTACTGCTTCGTTGTTTGATGTTGGAAAGATTGTGTGGCTGCGTCCACCGTTTAGTCCCTATACCCTTCTTTTGGAGCCGCTGCAACCACTGGTTTTGCTATGGATGCCGCCTTTTGGAGCTTTTCTAGAGGTAAATGGGCTTAACTTAACCTTCCCGTACGTAGGCGAAATCCTGGCGTACATACCTGGAAGAGGCTTAGCTTTCGGGTTATCATACCTATTTGTTGTCCTTTTGCTAGCGGTCTCCTTTAAGGTTCGGCGTTTTTGGTGTCGATTCTGCCCAACTGGCATATCAATCGCGGCTGTAAACAGGTTTAGGCATTTTAAGTGGATGCCGCTTCTCCGTTTAAACAAAGAAGAAACGAAATGCACCAAATGCGGAATCTGCAAAAGAGTCTGTCCCGTTCAAGTTACTGAAGTTTACAACAAGAAAGGGGGAAACATCGATACTTCAATGTGTACGTTGTGTCTGCGGTGTGTGGAAATGTGCCCCCAAAAGGAATGCCTACAGCTAACAGCGTATAGACGGAGGATTTTCTCCTCTCGAGATTGGTTAGCTGAACAGAAAAGATTTGATTAAACGACCCAGACACTTTTGATACTCTTTATGTGGGTGTGGCGGTTCTAAGGCTCCCACAAGATTGCTTGAGGGGGCGGTTCCGTTTTGCAGTCGCATTGTTTTTCAGCGTCTGTTTCGGTGTGGGATAAGCGTTTCTCTGCACACGCCATACATGACTCTATGTTGAGCTGGCTAGGTTGTGAATGTGAAGATACATACCAGATTTCAATTCCTTCACAAGTTCCACCATGGAAAGCATTCAGAACAATTCTTTAAAGAATAATGCGTTTCCCGCTCTAAATGAAAAGGAAGAAGTGTGGTGCGGTCGCCGAGATTTGAACCCGGGTCGTCAGCGTGGCAGGCTGATGTCCTAGACCAAACTAGACTACGACCGCACATACATAGATTTTTCTGGTCTAGTAACCAGCCGTGATAGTTGACGAGAGTTGATGGATGACGTCATTATTTAGCTTTTCTGAAAAGTCCTTACGCCACTCAATTAATGGGGCTTGTTTTCGCTGGAACTATCTTTGCATTGTCAGTTCTCTCAGATAAATTCCTACCCATTCGGAGTTAGTCTTGGAAATTAGACAAGAATAAATTCTAATTCAAGACATGTGATGATTGGCGGGTGGGAAAATGGATAGTGGACAAACGATAGCTTTCCATTCCTACAAGGGTGGCACTGGGAAAACAACGTTAATTTCGAATGTTGCTGCCAAGGAAGGTTTCAATGTTGGTTTACTTGACTTTGACGTGTATGCACCCAGCTTAGTTGCTTATTTCCGAAAGAGGCCAAACCTTTTTTTTTAAACGACGTTTTGAGTGGACAATGCCAAATTTCAGAGGTTGTCGCTGATATTGGTGCTGAACTGCCGCTTAAGGGCAAATTTATAGTGGCTTTTCTAGTCCTAGAAAAGGGGATGTCAACGAAATAGATGTTACTTGTGATACTAAGTGGCAGCTTCAGGCAGTTGGGCGATTCCTTAAAGCCAGACAAGAATTATTCGATAAATACCAACTTGATTATTTGTGGGGTCTTTAGTTTAACAATATTTAGCGGCGTCCAACAACGAATTTATCGGCTAAATGTGACTTTTAGCTTATATGGATTAATTAATTCTATTATTCTTAGAATCATCCGTTGCTTATCGGGATCTTTCTCTAAGATGATAGAGTCATCTTCTATTATGTTATCAACTATTTCAGCTAAGTCAGATTCTGCTTCTTTTTCCCCTTTTAAATAAACTAGATTTAATCTCCTTAACAGACTAGCAATATCTCTGTTATTGATTAGCTCTTTAATTCCTGTATAATCGTATTCCACTGCGTATCTTAGCTCATACCAAGTATAAGGTTTCTTTAGTCTATAATTGATCAATACTGTTTCAAATATAGCATCTCGCACCAACTAAAGACACCTCGAAGTTAATTAGAAAAATGATAACATGGCATCTCTTTATTTATATATTTGGAGAAACCTTCTGTGAAATCAACAACTTTGAATGAATAATTCTGAAAGGAATGCAGCTTCCGCGCAATCATTGCTGACATGTACTTTGTTCCTGCAATCGCTGGTCTATTCGTTGCAATCATTGTAGTTGGCGCTTTAGTGGCAATATTGCTGCTAAGAAAACGACCATAAAAAAACTTGACAACTCGTCAACAACAACCTTTATTTTTTTAATTTTTTCTATTAGCCTTTAACAGGACTAGTAGAACTCTTTTCTCCTAAAGTCTTTCAAAAACTCCAACTCCAAATGTAAGAGGCTCAAAATCAAGCCTAAATCTAAAAAATTAATGTCAGTTAGATGCTTTTCAATGGTGGGAATTTATTTTTCTCTCAACTTCATTTTTCTGTGGCTTCTTCTAAAAAAATTCACCATTAAACTGAAGTTTCTGGTTGAAATAAAGAATTCTGTGTTAAGAATTGTGCTCAAGCGCTTTTACTTCGTAGTTTAAGGTTTCACTGTACATTTTAGGTAGTAAGCACGACAAAAAATGCCTGTTTGACGTAACAGCTAATATACTTGAACGAATTATTTTCCCCTCAAAGCAAAAAGTACTCTCAACGAAAAGGAGCGGCGTCGTGCTTAGCAAACTCTGGAACACGCTAAATACTCTATCCTCGAAAAAACCCTTAAAGTACACCCTCTATCTCTCAGCAATCATCATCTTCTTTGCAATAATCCTCATACCGCCAATAATTGGAATCCTTCTAAAAGTTGGAACCGTGCAAAACGTTCTGGATCAGCCAGCATTGATGAATACGGCGCTATCCGCAATCCAAAACTCGTTCATAATTGCATTAATCGTTGCCGCCTTAGACCTACTCGCTGGAGTACCTTTAGCATGGTTGATTACACGAGGCAAATCAAGGTGGCTAAGCGTCCTTGACACCTTCGCCGACATTCCCTTTGTTGTGCCCACTGCGGCTTTGGGTTATTCTATTTTGCTGTTTTGGGGTTCAACTGGTGGGATCTCTTCACTTTTCGGTTACTCTTTAGTTTCGCCCGGTTGGCTTTTGAAAGACTTTAGGAGAAAAGAGTTCTACTAGTCCTGTTAAAGGCTAATAGAAAAAATTAAAAAAATAAAGGTTGTTGTTGACGAGTTGTCAAGTTTTTT
>JAMDCS010000085.1 GCA_023488835.1 Candidatus Bathyarchaeota archaeon | reverse complement strand
CATTGAGTTGCCGATGGTGCCTGTGGGGTAAGCGTAAATGGTTGCGGTTTCTCGTGGTTCCCATATTCCGTCGCCATTGGCGTCGGTTACGCTGAACTTTCCGCTTCCCGAACTAGCGGCTGCGTTATAACTATAAAGTTTTGCTTCGCCGTAAGTACCCACGTAAATATCTACAAATGTAAAATCGCTGAGGGGCAGTTTGCCTGTATTTTTAGCGTATATGGCGAAAACTGGAGAGGCTGTAGTATTAGCTGTGGCATAAACTATGTCAATTTGTGTATCAACCGTTGTTTTGGCATCACTGACACTCTGGGTAAACTCGTTTTGTATCGTGTTGCCTGTGTAGAGCGCACAAGCGACGAAAGCACTTGCTAGGACTACCGCTCCTATAACCATGATAATGTGCGTGATTGTTAGAGAGAAACCCATTTTCTTAGTGCCTACTCGACTTTCTGGTTCTTCAGTTGTTGCTCGGTTAAATCTATGAGGGCTTTCATATCTTCTGGGTCTACATTGGTTTTCGATAATGAGGCTGCTTTATACATGAATAACAGTAGGTGGCTTTTTGTGAATCCTATTAACCTGATTTTTTCGGCTGTAACCGCTAAAGTGTAAATGAATTCGTTGGCTTGTTTTGGTAGATAATTTGTCATTTCGCATAAGTTAGCGAGTTGGCGTATGTTCTCCGCGGTTAATCCATCATCTAAAAGTTGCCAGATCCAATCTAAGTAAGCTGAAGCCCTGATTGGTTGTGCTGGAGTGATTACTGGGGGTGTTATTGTGGGTTTTTTAGGTATTATTTCGTCTATTTTGGGTGTATGTTCAGTTTTTTGTTGATTTTCTTTTTCGTCGAGGGTGTTTTCTTCAGGTTTTCCTAAAACTATTGATTGTACTCCTGGAGGTAGTTTCCCGGCGTTTATTTTTTCTGAATCTGCATTGACTGTTCTTAAAACGTTAAATGGATTTTCCATTTCGCTTACGCTGGAGCGAATTTCTGCAATTGACTTTTTTAGGTCACCTACTGCAGTTTGTACATGGCTTGATAATTCGTTAACGTCGGATCTTAGTGCGTTCACATCGTTCTTTGGGGCAGTTGCGCTAATTACAATGTGTGGTTTTTCTTTGCTTTCGCTACGCACGTTTCCGTTTGAACTGCTCTCATTGGTAGGCAAATAAGTATTCTCCTAATGTCAGCGTTTTTACTCATTTGTCAGCTTGAGAGCAATATCTAACTTATGAAATCGAAATATATATTTAAAAACCAAATTGTGGAACTTTATAATTCTTCCACGCGCGGGTACTCATTGATTTATTTAAAAGAATAATTCCGTTTTACTTCTTTGAATTGTCTGCTTGGGTCTGTTTGGAACGATTGGCATTGGCTTGTTTCTGTCTCGCACTATTGGCAGCATTTGCTTTTTTTGCTATACTGCTTCTGTTTGGGGAGGTTGATGTCTTTCCTACTGGATAGTTTTGTTTGCGCAAAAATATTCATCCTAAATCATATAGCACTTTGCTCTTAATACATTAAGCGTACCGAAATGCGTTTTTTCTATCAGCAGTTCAAGTGAGTATGTGGTAAATGGTTATTGGCATGAAGATGATATTGAAAGAGTCTGCAACTGATGTAACTACTGCGTTTATGGTTGTCTGAGGTAGCTTGGTGAAAAGAAGAGAGCCACATGAGGTTGAGATTCGAAGTGATATTGATGAGTTTATTCGCCGCGCCCAAAGATGGAATCCCCTCTATACAAGACTAGTGAAAACTTTAGCTAGGCTCCCTGAAGAAGTTTATCAGTTTACTTTGGAGAATGTTTCCTTTCACGCAGGTCAAAGTCAGACGTTGGAAGTCAAAGAATTAACCAAGTCCTGCATGATAATTTTGAAGCGAACCGACTCAGAATCCCTAATAGCACACGAAATAGCCCACGCCTACCTCGGGCACGCAAAAACAAAAAGTAGAACCAAAAACATCGAAGCAGAAGCTGAGGAGTTAAGAAAGAACTGGGGTTTTAAGAAAAAAGAAATCTGCCCCAGCTACCCCCGATGGTGCCCTCAATGCCACAACCCCCACTGCTCCGAAAGCCAAACGGGAAAACATGGCTAATATATTCACCAAAGGCGGAAACAAAAACCAACCACTAGACAAAAAAAGAGAGTTAGATCGGACCCACCTCAACTAGGCTTTCTTATGTTCTCTAAGGACTGTCATGGGTGATGTGCTTGTTTTTGCTATTCCTCTTATGTTTCGTAGGACTTCTCCGATGAAGTGTAGGCTGTTCTCGTTGTTGTCTGCTTTGAAAAGTAGTAGGAAGTCCCAGTAGCCGTAGAGGCTCCATGAGGATTCAATTGTTACGCCTTTCATGGGTTGGTCGGGCATTTTTTGGAAGTCTTCCCAGAATTCGCCGCCTTTTCCGGGGCGGGTTTTGATTAGGACTAGATAGTTCTGCATTGGTTTCTCCAATTAAAACACCATGCTTGTTTGGTCGAAACTTGCCTTTAAAACTGTGTTGACTGTTCTTAA
>JAMDCS010000142.1 GCA_023488835.1 Candidatus Bathyarchaeota archaeon | reverse complement strand
GGAGTCTAAGCTGAGATAAAAAGTGACTATTTAGCCGAGGACCCTTGGTGTGTTCATCAACCAAAAACCCTTTAAGTCATAGTTGTCTTTCAAAAACTTCAACAGGCAGTTAAAGCGGCTTTGGCAGCCCGCAAACACAGCGTTTCAAGTGACTGTGGACCGCCAAAACAAAATCTTGGAAGGCGCAAAGCATGAATGGAGTCCACACCTCCCCGAATTTGACCAAAGCGGTTACAGTAGCAACTCCATTTGACATAGGGAACATCCAAACCTTTCACAAGAAACCCATAATTTGCAATTTTTTTAATCTAAAAATAAATAGGCATTAGGAGGCAGGCAAGATAACACATGCTGGTCTCTCGAAGAGTTTCTTTGGAATGTTCAAAGAGACCGCACTATCATGCCTCTTTGATATCGGCGGCTTAATTGCTGGCTTCACGATTGCACTACAACTGGGCGTTTTTCAGCTTTCACCATGGGCAATTGCTCTCTACCCTGCAGTAGTCAGCGTAAAAGGCGTTATCACAGGTTTACTTACTGGCCGATTAAGCACCGCACTGCATCTTGGAACAGTATATCCCAAGTTTTTTGGAAACACAAAGACGTTTTACAGGTTGATTGGAGCCATGGTTGTTTTGAATTTGGCTACAAGCGCAACAATTAGTGCGATAGCTATAATTTTTGGAAGCTTGTTTTGGGGCATTACAATCGCTGATTTTCCAGCCATCTTGACGGTTATGGTTGCAACCCTGTCTTTAGGCCTGCTTATTACTTTGATAACAGTAAAATTCACATTTATTTCCTTCAAGAGCAGTTTAGACCCAGACACTATCGTGTACCCAGCCGTCTCAACGGTCGCTGACATAGTAATAACATTCCTCTACATTGGCGTATTGAACCTGTACTTTTCTGGGGGTCCAGTGGGCAGGTGGGCGATAATAATTTTTGGTCTCGTCAACGTTTTTCTTGTCCTTATTATTCTGCCCCGTAACATACGGGAAACAGAGTTTCTAAAAATAATAAAAGAATCGTTGCCAACAATGCTTTTAGTTGCTTTTATGGTAAACATAACTGGAACTATTCTCAAAGGCATAAGCAACCTTGCAGATGGCCGAAGGGAAATCTACACCGTTTACCCAGCAATAATTGACATGATGGGCGATGTAGGGTTAGTTGTGGGCTCAGCCGCCACTACAAAACTTGCATTAGGCGTTCTTACACCATCTTTTTCGTCGATAAAGAATCATGCCAAAAACATTTTTAGCGCTTGGACTGCATCCCTTGTATTGTTTGCCGTCCTGGGGCTCTTGTCTTTAGCTATAAATGGCATGTTTTCTTTACAGGGAATTTCTAGCCTGTTATTGATCCTTTTCGTTTCCAATGTGATCGCTTTTGTTGCTATTGTACTCTTAACTTATGCGATTTCCATATTGACCTTCAAAAGAGGCTTAGACCCCGATAACTTTGTTATTCCCGTCGGCAGCTCCTTAGCCGATGCCATCACAACCATTGCTTTGTTTGTAGCTTTACTGTTAATCATTTAGCATAAAGACACAATTAAATAAGCCTATAACCCTTATCTTAAAGGTGGAGCGCTCCATCAACATGCCTCAATTTGAAAAAATAGTGTTCAAACCCATCCCAGTCAGGGAGCTTTTGCTTGAGATGAAGAACCTCTCTGAATTAATGATTGACTTAGCTTATTCCGCAGCTTTGTACAATGATAAGGATCTTGCAGAAGACGTTCTCGCGTTGGAAAGCAGGGTGGATTATCTATCGTACCTTTTAGACATGGAAATAATGGTTGCTGCAAGAGACGCCAAGGATGCAGAGGCGCTAATCGGCGTTTCGATAGTTGCGGCTTCGACAGATAAAATTTCAGATGCCGCCGCCGACATAGCCGCCATAGTTACACGTAACATTGGCATTCACCCAATCGTGGGCGAAATTTTTGAGAAAGTAGAAGAACGCCTAATGAAAGTGACCGTGAAACCTAATTCAGAAATTATCAAGAAACATATTGGTGAGCTTAATTTAGCGGCAAGGATGGGCGTTGACATAATTGCCATCCGCAGAAATCACGATTGGATCCTGAACCCAAAAGAAACAGAAACCGTTTTCCAAGGGGACATTCTGATTACGCGCGGAGCGCATACAGGCATTGAGGAATTCAAAGGCTTAGCCGAAGGCAAACTTGCTACATTAGACACTGAAAAGCGGGCTAAGTTCGAGGAAATCGTTTCAAGGTTTGTGGAACTCAAGGATACTTCTGAGTTGATGATGGACTTAGCTTACTCCTCGTTGATGCTGAACAGTAAAGAGTTAGCGGAGGAAGTGTATCGGCTTGAAGAGCGCATGGATCAATTGCACACAGATTTTGAGTTGCTTGCGTTAACAAGTGATTTCAAGAAAGAAGAGGCTGCAGGCTTTCTAGGCTTAATCAGACTTGGCGTGGCGACGGAAAAGATTGCTGATGCAGCCGCAGACATGGCTGAGGTTGTTTTAAGAGGGATTGAACCGCACCCAATTTTGAAGTTAACAATTAAAGAAGCAGAAGAAACGGTTACGCAGGCTTGTGTCACGGCGGATTCTCCGCTCGTTGGCAAATCTTTGAAGGAAGCGCGAGTGCATGAGGAAACTGGCATGTGGATTTTAGTTATAAAGAGGAACGATAAGTGCTTGCGTCCTCGTGGAGACTCAAAGATTGCCTCAGGAGACGTGCTGGTTGCTTCTGGCTACGCTGAAGGTGCCGACGACTTAAATCGGCTTGCTTCTCCAACCCAAACATGTAATGCCGAATAACTCGCAATCTGTAGGTAAGATACATTATAACTATAAGGCAGCAACGCTCATAATAAGCGGGGTAAGCTATCTTAATAATTTGGAATATGGGGGAAAAAGAAAGCGTTCACATGCCAAAACCCTTCCTGCAGAAAAAGCTTTTCTGCGCCCCTTAAAACGTTGAACCTGCAGGAAAACCCAGCAGAGCCATATTTTGCATGCCCCTTTTGTCTAACTAAAACAGAAATAGTTGAGGAACCTCAGAAGATAGATGAAAAACCTGAGGAAATAGCGCAGACAAAAATAAGCCAAGTTGAAATTAAAGAAAAAAATAAAAGTGGCGATAAGCCATCGGGGTGCCGCTACCATATTGGCTACTTAAGTGAGCGCTCTTCGAAAGAGCAGATTCCCGATGAATGCCTTGTCTGCAAGGACATCGTTGATTGTATGCTAAGAAAGATGCGTGAATAACAAGTAATGATTTTTTATTGCTATCTTAATTGTTGATTTACAAAATTAAAAAGTAAAAAAACTGAAAAGGAGAATTATAAGAAAAGATTGAAGTTAATTACTTCTTTTTCTTTGCCGCAGGTTTTTCTTCGGTGGCTGCTGGTTCTGGTGCTACCGTGGGTTCTTCAGCTTTTGGCTCTTCTTTTTTCTCTTCGATTTCAGTTGTAATTTCTTCGATTGGTTTTGGAGGCGGTGTTGTAGCCATTGTCCAGCCGATCCATGCGCCAATGAACATTATAGCTACGAAAGCTACAAACACTGGCACTGCGATCACCCAGAATTGAACGTTAGCAGTGCTACCGAGTAGTCCGATACTGACAAGCCAAGTTGGATAGAAGAGTGTTACAATGTAGAGTACGGCGACTAGAACGCAAACTAGTAGTATTGCTCCACCTATTGATTGATCTTTACTAACCATTTAGTGATTCACCACTTTATAGGCATGTATTCGCTTAATCAATTTAAAGTTTGTCATGTTTTTCAAGTGCTCGGTTGATTAGGTAGTGCCCATTTCCCAAGTTGAAAGGTACTTTTTCTGTTCAGCGGTAAGCTCATCGATTGCTATACCCATCGACTTCAGCTTTAACTCAGCAACTTTTTCATCGATGTCTTTTGGTACAGTGTAGACTTTGGTTTGCAGCTTAGCTGTTTTAGCAACGTATTCTGAGCATAAGGCTTGGTTTGCAAAAGACATGTCCATGACTTCTGATGGGTGGCCTTCTGCGGCTGCGAGGTTAACAAGTCTGCCTTCGGCGAGGAGGTAGAGTTTTCTGCCATCCTTTAAGCTGTATTCTTCCATGTTGGGGCGCATCGTCCGTTTGGCTTTAGTGAGCGATTCCAAGTCTGGGATGCTGATTTCCACGTTGAAGTGCCCACTGTTACACATGATCGCGCCGTCCTTCATCTTTTGCATGTGTTCTTTGCGTATGACGCTTATGTCTCCTGTGGCTGTGACGAATATGTCACCGATGGGTGCTGCTTCAGCCATGGGCATGACCCGGTAACCGTCCATGACTGCTTCTAGGGCACGGGTTGGTTGAACTTCTGTCACTATAACGTTGGCACCTAAGCCTCGTGCACGCATAGCTATACCTCTGCTGCACCAGCCGTATCCGCCGACAACAAAGTTTTTGCCAGCAAGCAGAACTGAGGTTGCCCGCATAATACCATCGATAGTGCTTTGGCCCGTTCCATAGCGGTTGTCAAAGAGATACTTTGTGTATGCGTCGTTGACGGCTACGATGGGGTATTTGAGGCTGCCATCCTGTTCCATGGCTTTTAGGCGGACTACACCCGTAGAGGTTTCTTCGGTTCCACCTTTGACGTCTTTAATTTGATTTTGACGTTTACTATGAAGCATGCCGACGACGTCTGCACCGTCGTCCATGGTGATGGTTGGCTTATAATCTAAGACTTTGTCTATGCATTTGTAGTAGTCTTCAGTGTTTTGTCCTCTCCAAGCGAATACGTGCACGCCGCTGTCTGCTAGAGCTGCTGCAACGTCGTCTTGGGTTGAGAGCGGGTTTGAGCCGCATACTGCGACTTTGGCGCCTCCCGCGATGAGCACTTTGATGAGAACTGCGGTTTCTTTTGTTACGTGGAGGCATGCCGCCAGGGTTTGACCTTTGAGCGGCTTTTCTTTTTCGAAACGGGTTTTAATTATGTTTAGGACAGGCATGTGTTTTGCTGCCCATTCGATCTGTAAGTGACCTTGAGCTGCTAGACTTTTGTCTTTAACTTGGAATTCTTGCATGGATATTCCTTCTTTTTAGGAAGAGTGTGTGTTCTACCTATTTAGAATTTGCTTTACCAATAAGCGTAAACTGCAGGTGCTTGCTCAAAAAGTTTAATTATCCAATGTCCAGACCTTTAAAACCCGTTTCGAAAAAGAAAGAACCCTTTGCCTCGTTTGTCAAAACAGAATTAACCCCAAGAACCCTACTGATAACATGCGGGCTGCCTGCAAGCTACAAAACAGAAACTTCAGAGCAAGTTTCCAAAATCAAGGGTTATCCTATCCTTCGAAGCGACTTGATTCGGCTGGAAGTCCTCAAGAATGAGGATATTTTTGACGCGAAAGTTGCTGGAAACATGAACAAGCGATTGTCAGTCTATGATGAATTATTCCGCCGTGCAGATGACCTTGCTGGTAAAAGTAAGGACGGCTTAATCTTGGACGCGACCTTTGTTACTCAAGAGCTTCGTAGTCGCGCGGCTGAAATCGCAGCAAAAAACAACATGACTTTCGTTATCCTACAAACCAGTTGTCCACAAGAAGTCTCTATAGCCAGGATTATGAAGCGAACTAAAGAAAAGTACGAGTCAAACGCCCTAACAGAGGAAGCTTATCTTGCCAACAAGAACAAGTTTGAACCGGTAGACATAGATGACCTAAAGAAAAAATATCCAAAACTAAAAGTGACACATTTGACGGTTGACACATGTCACGATGAAACCGACCGCTGGTACGTAGTCGGAGTAGAGAAAAGGTAACGAGCACTTAACGATGAGAATTGATTTACACATCCACTCGAAAAGTTCCGACGGAAAATTTACAGTTACAGAAATTATAAAGGAAGCAAAAACCCGCAACATCGATTTCTTGTCGATAACAGACCATGATTCCATCGGCTGCCAAACCCAAGCAACAGCACAGGCAAAAAAAGAGGGAATCAAGTACATTACTGGCGTCGAGTTAAACGTAACTTTTTCGCACCCCAAATTTCAAGCGGGCAAAGCGGTTTCGCTGGATTTTTTAGGCTACGAATTCGACCCAGGCAACAATGCCTTGGAAGCCAAGCTGGAGACAATTGCCAAGTACCGCGAGGAGAGGGCAGCCAAAATCCTCGACAACCTCAACGCTGAATTCCAAAAAGAACACATTGCAGCACTAACTAAGGATGATTTGGCAAGGATTGAAGAATCAGTTGATGGAGTTCTCGGTAGACCCCACATTGCAGATTACCTTGTTAAGAAGGGAATCGTTAAAACTCGTCAAGAAGCCTTCGACAAATACCTCGTCAAATGCGACGTCCCAAAATTCCCACTCCACCTAGAAGAAGCCGCAAAACTCATCCAAGACGCAGGCGGAAAACTGGTTTTAGCGCACCCAAACGACCCAAACGGAACTTCTCTGACATCGCTAACTAAATCGCTAGCTGAGCAAACAGAAATTATCAGAGAAAAAATGCTACCTTTCATCGAAGGCGTTGAATGCTGGCATTCAAGAAACACGCCAGAAACAACAAACCACTATGTAACTTTCGCAAAGGAGAATAGGTTAATCATGACTGGGGGCAGCGATTGCCACCAAAAACCAATCTTGATGGGTACAGTTCAGATTCCTGATTGGGTAGCGAACCAATTCATTTGAAAAAGAAAGGTGTTAGAGTTTTTTGGCGTATTCGGCAGCTAGTTTGAAGTAGGCTTGGGCTTCTTTGGTTGCAGACGCTTTTTCTTGAGCGGTGATGTTTGGGTCGTCAAGTTTGAAACTGATTACTTTGCCGCGCACATACGCTCGGTAGCACTTGTAGAATGGAAGAAGTTGGGTTAGCTTTTGGTCTTTAGAGTACTCAAGGTATCTTTCTATGAAGTGGTTTGCGAGGTCAGGTCTCTGCTGGAAGTCGAGGTCCATGGCTAAGAAGGCTACGTCTGCGGCTACGTCGGAGTATCGGAAGCGGTCGTTGAATTCTATGGCATCGAAGATGCAGATTTTGTCTGTTATGAAAATGTTGCCCGAGTGAAGGTCGCCGTGGCAGTCTCGGATGCGCTTGTCAGCTATTCTGCCCTCGAAAAGAGCCAGATTCTGCTGCAAGAAATTGTTAATTTTGGTTTGGAGGAATTGGAACTCTGCTTGCGGGATGGTTTGATTGATGTATTTTGTGGTTTGCGAAAAGTTTTCGTCCCAGTTTGTCTTCACTATTTTCAGGGAACCGAACTCGCTTATTTCAGGACTTGTTTGCGCTTTTGAATGGAATTGCGCAACTATTTGGGCGATTTCATCGATTGTTTTCTTGTCTACTTTGTTTTCTTCAAGGAGTACGGTCATTATTCTTTCTTGGGGCAGTCGCTTCATCTTTAGGGCATACTCAACTGTTTCGCCGCTTCCCTTAATCTTGATGGCGTTTGATTTGTTGATAGGGACAACTTCGAGGTATATTTCTGGGCAGAGGCGTTGGTTGAGTTTTAACTCTTTTTCGCAGAATTCACGCCTTTTTTCAAGTGTGGAGAAATCTAAAAACCCGAAGTTCACTGATTTTTTTACTTTGTAAACGTAATTTTTGGTTAAGAAGACAAAGGATATGTGGGTTTGGATGAGTTCGATTTTGTCAGCATCTTGGGGGTACGCTTCTGGTTTGAGGAGAGCGTCTACCACTTGCTTTTGATCCTGCATGTTATGGTTCTTCCTTTGAGGTATATTCTTGTGAACTGGCAGCCAAATAAATATAGAGGTACCCTGTTTATGCGGCAGCTTAATTGGGCCAATTTTTGGCGCACGGTAACTTTATATCCTACTCATTGGAGAGTTTTTAGGGATTAAAAGTGGAGACCGATAAGCCAGAGTATCTAAAGAAAGCACTCTTGAACAGTGGTATTTCTAGTGACGTGGCTGAAAAAATCGTCTTACATTATACTAAAGAAGTAGAAAGTTTTTAACGTATTCCAAGACTTTGTCAGCTTGTTCTTTAGAAATATGCTTATCCTTGTAGAGGGAATCGACGATGTCTGAGATTTTTGCTAACGCATGTACTTGATAACCAAGTTTTTCTAGTTTTTCTTTGCCGCCGTGCTCCCGGTTCACTACAACCAACAGGTGTTTAACGTTGGCGCCCAGTTCCTGGAGAGGTTTTATTCCTTCGATTTTGGATAAGCCTTCACTTATGACGTCGTCGAAGAAGAGGATGTTGTCGCCTCTGGCTACGTCTGCACCGGCGATTCTGCCCGTAACTCCGTAAGCTTTCCCCTCTTTTCGGACAATGACACAAGGCAGGTTTAGGTTGCATGCAATGCTCGGCACAATCAATGCGCCTTTAAGCTCAATGGAAGCTAACTTGTCTATTCTGTCAACCGAATTTATTTCCTTAATTTTCTCAGCGGCGACTTCAGCAATGGTGCATAGCTGCTTTGGCGCAGAGAGGACACGTGCAAGGTCGATGTAGTAGGGGCTTGTTGCTCCAGACTTGATTTTGAAGCTTCCAAACTTTAAGCAACCAGATAAGTAGAGAGCATTGGCTATTTTATCGGTAGTGTTTGGCATGTGAGTTATCCCTGATGTGAATGTAAGCTTGCAAATTTAACCCTTTACCAACCAAAAAAAGTTCAAGTGACAGTTCAACCTGAGCTTGACTCTATATATAAGGGGGGATAGATTTTTTCAAGCAACTGAATTCAACGATAATTACACGACCAAATCAGCCATGTCTACGCTGCGCTCGTAAATCTGCCTAAGAAAAGCCACCGCCGCCAAAATCTGAGGCATCAAATCCACAGACGAATCCTTTGCTATACGTTCAATGTTGGAATAGGTTGACTCAATTTTCTCACGCAAATTCCGAACGTTTTCTGCCAAGGAAATGTCCTTGTTCAAGAACGATTTGAGGGCTTGTTCGTTTGCTTCAGAACAAGCAGATTGTAATTCAAACAGCAACTTCCGAAGTTCGTCGGACAATTTGATTCCGTTGAGCGCAACAGTGTTTGAAGCAAATTGAACACAAGCGTCACCGATGCCTTCAATCAAGCTTGCAGCTAAACGATAGTCTAAGCATTCTATCGGAGTAATCCCTAGCTTGTCACTTAACCTTGGATTTTGAATAATTGTGCGAAGGGTTCTAACTAGCAAAAAGTAAAGTCTGTTGCTTTCGTTGTCACGTGAAATAACGCTCTTAGCTAACTCCGAATCGCTATTAATGAAGGAGTTAGAAACATCCCGAATCATCCCTGCCACGAGACCATGGTTGCGCTGCAGAATTTTTTCCGGCAAAAACCCAAACGGCTGTTGCGATATGCTCTGCAAAGAAATCTTGCAGATTGTCTCTTCAACAATTTCTAAACCTGCCAAGGAACCAGCAGTCGATTTAACTATGTTTCTAACTTTAGCATCAATTCGATCTTTTGCTTCAATATTGATAGTATCATAGCCAAGAAGGTAACGGCCAACAATTTCGCGTCCTAAAAAAGGACCTACCCCTAAAGTGACAACTTTTGGTTGTGGTTCAACGTCATATTTAGGGTCAACTAGAAGCTTTCCGTCGCTTGTTATATCTAAGTTTACCAAAGAGCCTTTTTTTAAGCCATTTTTCCGAGCCCAATCTCTAGGCACACAAACAAAGAAGGTGCCAGTCGGCGTTTGCTGAACCTTGCGTAATTCACTCACAGAGACACCTCAGCAGATATAACACATTTAAACTAAAGGTTGCTTATATAAATTAAATAAGTTTTCAACAACTTCAGTATAAAAAATACAATCCAGCAAAGAACATCAGATGCCAAATTGACCCTCTGCTACCTAAAAGTACTCAGCAGCCACTCCCTCAGGAACTTGGCCCTCAAACGAAAAACAGTAAATAACTCAACAGCATAACTGCCTAACATAAAACACCATCACTAACCATGGGTCAAGGCAAGAACTCGATGAGTGTACAAGAAAAACTCCAAAGGGCAATTCAAGCAACAATCGCAGCAGGATACCAGCTAAACAGCGAAGCCTTCGAGTTCCTGTGCCAAAACTGTGAAACCAATGACCCCGTCACCATAATGAAGTTGGCGTTTGAGCGAATCCAGGAACTGCAAGACAAGCCAATGTTCATCGAGAGAGGTTTTTTGGAAGCATTAATGCAACCAGTTCCAGCGAGACCCATACCGGAAATAAAGCCGCCAGAGCCACAAATAACCTCAGAACCAACACAAACTATCACAGAAACACATGTAACCACAGAAACATGCATCAATGAAACCGAGTTTTATCCATACGCCAAAGACATCCCAGCGGACATAAGCATCCTCGAAGACGCCACAGGCAAACTAAGCTCGAATGGAACACTCGACGAATATCTATTGTACTTTCAAGATCGGTTCAAACGAATCGAGCGCTTGCTTAGGCAGAGAATGGACGTTAAAGCGGCAACCCCAATCGTGGAAGCGCTCAAGTCGCCTGCAAAAACTAAACTAAAAATAATTTGTATGTTAACCGAGAAGCGAGATTCAAAAAACCACACTATACTCTCAGTTGAAGACTTGCAGGGAAGCGCCACTGTTCTAGTGCCTCAAAAGGCGCCTGAAGAAGTCAAAAAGAAAGCCCTCATGCTTCTACCTGACCAAATAATCTGTCTAGCGGTTATCAAAACACGAACCAACCTTTTCATGGTAGAAGACATCATCTTTCCAGAAATAGGCAGAAAGCAGCAGCAGAGAGCCCAAGAACCAGTCTACGCAGTCCTCACATCAGACATCCATATCGGCAGCACAAAATTCACCAAAGAATCCTTCAAACGGTTCATACTCTGGCTTAGGGGCAAGTACGGAACCCCAGAGATGAAAGAAATTGCGAGCCGAGTAAAGTACCTCTTAGTCGCAGGAGACATCGTTGACGGTGTGGGAATCTACCCCAACCAGCAAAACGAACTAACTATACGTGACGTCCACAAACAATACGACTTCGCAGCCAAATACCTTGAAAAAATTCCAGATTACATCGAAATCTTCCTCTCTCCAGGCAACCATGATGCAGCACGCAAATCGTTGCCCCAACCAGCTATACCTGAAGGTTACCTGACGGCAATTAAAGGGAAAAAGAACATGCACTCCGTCGGAAGCCCATGCCTCCTAAGCCTACATGGCGTGGAAATTCTCATGTACCATGGACGAAGCTTAGACGATATAATCTCTGTTATACCAGGAATGGACCACGACCATCCAGAGAAAGCGATGCGGCTACTTATGCAAAGTCGCCATTTAGCACCAGTCTACGGCGGAAAAACCATGCTGTCCCCAGAAAACAGAGACTACCTAGTAGTTGACAGAGTCCCAGACATATTCCACGCAGGCCACATACATGTGATTGGTTACTGCAATTACCGTGGAGTGCTGGTGGTTAATTCAGGCGGTTGGCAAGACCAAACCGATTACATGGAAAAATTAGGGCTGGTTCCTACACCGGGAAAAGTGCCAGTGGTGAACTTGCAAACGCTGCACACAACCGTTCTGTCGTTTAATTAATTTAGGCGCTGCCACCTGAGTTTTTACGGGAAGCTTGGGGTGAGTACTCAATTAATCGGCTAAAGCGGTTATCGCCACCAAAGACATCCCTAATCAAGCTACGAGAAATCTCTAATCGAATCTTTTTGGTTCTGCCGTAGCGTCCCATGCTTACGACTTTTGCGTTCACGAGACCCATCGAATCAAGCTCATTAACCAATGTCCCTAAACGACGTTGTGTTAGAAGACCAGCACCCATTTCACCGCACAATTCATTGTAAACATCATATATTTCGCCTGTGGTAGCGCTTGATCGGTTTAGGTGGTAAACACTCAGCAACACCAGCTTGGAATGCAAAGTTAGGTTATTTAGGGCTTCAACAACTCGGTTATGCTCAATGTGTTTCTCGGCTTGGCGCACATGCTCTTCAGTAATCGTTTTCGCACCCAATCGCTCAGCTACTTCACCAGCAACACGCAACAAATCCAGCGCCCGCCTAGCATCTCCATGCTCTGCAGCAGCCAAAGCCGAGCAAATGCTAAGCGCCGAATCTGATAGAACGCCATCTTGGAAGGACAGCTTTGACCGTTCAAGCAATATGTTCCGAAGCTCCCCTGCATCATATGGCCTAAAGACAAGTTCTTCTTCGCTGAGGGAACTGAAGACTCTGGGATCCAAGAACTCTTTTAGGCGCAGGTCGTTGGATATGCCGATTATGGCAACCTTGCTCTTGCTTAGCGTCTCGTTTATTCTTGTTAGTTCGTACATGAAAGCGTCGCCGCGTTCTTTAATCAAGGCATCAACCTCATCTAGAACAATTATGAAAATTACTCTGGATTGGTCTAAGCCTGAGCGGAACCTGTCAAAAACTTCGCCCACTGACAATCCAGTGAAGGGAATGGATAATCCTACACTTTGACTTAGGCTCGCGAAAACCCTGTATTCGGAACCAGTCATGCGGCAGTTGATGTAGCAGAATTTTACTTGCGCCCCATGTTCTTTCGCCTTGGATTCCAAATGGCTCAAGACATATTTTGTGACTGCTGTTTTTCCTGTGCCAGTCTTTCCGTAAATGAAAATGTTGGAGCATCTTGAATCCCTCAAGACTGGAGCAACAGTTGCACCTAGCAAACGAATCTGATCTTCACGGTGAGGCAGTTTTTCTGGAAGATAATCATGCCGCAATACCTCTCGGTCTTTAAACAGTTTAACACCGTTGACGAAACTGTCGAATACATCATCCAGTACACTCGGATTCCCCATTAGTCATCCCTCTCATTCTTCAGAGGTACCACCGTTATTTCGTGTGGAACAGATAAAGGCGATAGTACAAAAAACTGGTTTTAGAACACAACAATCCTAAAAAACAATGAAAACAACCGATAACAACCAAACAAAGCGAGAGCAGACACACCCCGAAGTTTCTACTGGAGAAAAAAGTGCTCTATAAAGAAAACTACTATATCACTATATATAAAAATATACTCTGATAGGTAAGATACATTTTTGTATATTAATAATTGTCATCCAAGATTTTAGACAAACATTCTGTAAATATTTTTTTAGCCTCTCTTAACTTCTTTTTGTTCCAAATACTTCGAGAGGAAACATAGGGGTGCCTGTAAAACCTTTTTTCCATGAAGAATTAACATATTAAGAGGGGTAAGTTGATTGTTTCAGTCATAGCTTACTTACTTTCTGTCTAAAGTAAACTTTAAAATTTTTTTGATTGGACCTACATAATTTTTTCCTTCACAAAACTGTGAATACATGTGAAATAGTATTGAATTTGTCGCTTTATCAAGCTCATTTTCTGATAAATTACCCTTTTCCTGTCTTTCACAAGTGAACAAGGCACCCCTACGCTTCTACTGGAAAAGCAAATCCAAGCTGTAACTAAATTTTTCCAGCTGTTTCACTTTACTGTGAAGCTGGTAATAATGAAACAACTCCATATTTCATCTATTCTTAAATTATAAGCTCAATATTGCCTTTTTTTATTCTATCGCTTCACCATAACAGCTATAAGGTGTGAAGTGTAAAGTTGTGAACAACCTTAAGGTGTACACCAGATGCCGGCTCGTAAAATGCGCGTTGAGCTGTTCGATAGCGATGGTAATCGATATACCATTGCTTTTGAGGGTCAAGTGACCCGTGATAAAGCTCTGCGCCTTTTGGATTTGGTTGAATTGCTTGGCGGTACACCGGGAGAAAGTCCAACTGTAAACGCAGGGGCTGCATTACAAAATAAGGTTTTGTCACGTTTTGAGAAAGTTCAGTTAGTTATCC
>JAMDCS010000054.1:11958-13979 GCA_023488835.1 Candidatus Bathyarchaeota archaeon | reverse complement strand
TGCATGGCGTCTTTAGCGGCGAAACATGACATTGGAATCCGACTCCTCTTCAGCCACAGCAGTGACCACTACATCCGAGTCTACGCCCAAATAGAGTATGTCAAAGCGTCTTTGCTTGTACAACTCCTGTTTTTCATGGGCACAATTAAGCTGGCGCGTGTTAAACAGAATATCCTCTTCCATTCGCCTTCTCCTCACAAAAGAGTAAAAAGAAAGTTGCTTAAAAAAACTTCCGCAAAAACGGTTTTCTTGCATCAGGCTTAAAAGAAGAGAAAAATTAAGGTCAAAGAAAGGGTTTACTCTGCTGTTTTTATTTCTACATCAACTTTTACAGGGACTGATTCTTTGTAAACAAACAGCACTGGGCAGCCTGCTTCAGTTCTTCTCCAAGCCGCCTCCACCAACGCTTTTCGCACCTTCGATGCAATGTTGACTTTCATGGTGACTCCGCTTAACGTGGGCGAATTGGGGGTTTTTTCTGCTTCAACCGCAATGTTGATGTTGCCCGGGTCGATTTTGCTGTTCTTGCAAACATCCGCATAGATTATGACACCGCAGCCGGCCAGCGCCATCAAAGCCAGCTCCAACGGCGTTGGTCCAGCGTTTGTTCCTCCTGACGCTTCAGATAAATCGCAGACAACACTGTGTCCTCTGCCATTATCGGTTACTAAACGGACATTTTCAAGAAGTTTCGCGTTTCCCTTAAGTTTAGCCATAAAATTCACTGATTAAGAATTATTGCCGCTGTCAATTTAAGAATTCTGTTCCTCAAAGCTGACCCTTGGAATCTGCCAGCGGAATGTGAAGCGTTAAATAGCAAAAAACCCGTTTCAAATAAGCAAAGAGGCATAAGGCTTGAAAAATAAGGGTCCCTTATTCATCGTTCCTTGGCGATGCACATTTGCCTGCGGCAGCACCTGCGTCCACTGCACCTCAGCAGGAAAACCAGCTGTTCCAGATGAGATGGGAACGGAAGATGCCAAAAAAATGGTCGATAAAATAGCGGATTTTGGAGCATGCTTCTTTGGAATCACGGGCGGGCAGCCGTTTCTGAGAAAAGACCTCTTTGAAGTGCTCGATTATGCTACAGAAAAGGGTTTGAGCACCAGCATCATAACTGACGGTCGCCTCCTCGACGAGGCAGCCTTTGAAAACATAGTTAAGAACCAAACCAAAATTTCAGTCAGTATCGACGGTGCAGAGAAAACCAACGATGCCGTCCGCGGCAGGGGCGCCTACAAAGCGGCGGTCTCAGCCATCGAGCGGTTCTCAAAAGAAAAACTCCTAAACTGTCTAGTTTACACGTTTGCAAACGCAGGCGAAATCACCAACGCAAACGAGGACGACATGCGGCATGTGCTGGATTTGGCGAAAAAGTACGATGCCCGCTGGGTGGTTTTCCACGGCATGATTCCCTACAGCAACGACCCCGTCTGCCTAAAAGCTGACCTCACCCCAGCCCAGTACGAGTGGGTATGCAACAAACTCTACGACCTCACCCCAAAGTACAACGGCAAACCCTGCATCAACGTGTACATACCCTTCTACGCCAGGGTAGCCAAACAACGCGGCATGCCCGACTTCGACAACTGGTACAACAACTTCTTCCTGGGCAGATGCTTCTTTGGCAAATTCATGAGCGTCGCAGAAAACGGCGATGTCATCCCCTGCAGCTACAATGACGCCTACCGCGTCGGCAACGTCAAAGAAAAATCGCTGGGGCAAATCTGGGAGGGCATGCAGAGCAGCGAGTTCTTCATAAAAGTCAAAGACAAAAGCAACATTAAAGGAAAATGCGGGGTGTGCGAGTTCAAAGAACTCTGCGGCGGATGCCGCTCAGCAGCCTTGTTCTACACAGGGGACATTTTAGGCTCTGACCCAAGATGCGGATACATACCAACCGCTCTACGAAAAAAGGGAAGCTAATTTAAGATAGTTAGTCAAGAAACGTTTACGAATAGGTTTTTATACGGACGCTTAATGGTCCATGGCTCACATTCTACAGACTAAGGATCTTTAGT
>JAMDCS010000054.1:0-11948 GCA_023488835.1 Candidatus Bathyarchaeota archaeon | reverse complement strand
CAATGGAGGCAATCAGTATCATTATCGTTGGGAAAGACGAGTACGGTATTGAGGTTGGTTCCGCTTTCTGGGCTATTATAAATGTGACCGTTTGGGACGCTCCAGCGTTTCCCCCCATATCAGTAGCATATACAATCAAGTCATGAGTGCCTGTCGATAATCCAGACAAAACGGCGTTTTCAGTAACAGTAATATTACCTGAGTTATCCAAGCAGTACATGACTCTCGACGTGGGTTCACTTATCCAGAAGTCGAGTGGAAGTGCTGTGCCGAAATACGTTTTGTTTTCAATAGATAGAATAGAGATTGAAGGAGGGGTCGTATCTAAAGTGAAAGGAACTATTGCGGAATAAGTTTCAAGATAGTAATTAGCTGGAGGATACAACCAATATCCATAACCAGAAGTGGGCCTATTCGGGTCAAGATAATAACTAACAGACCGCACGTAGACTTGCAAACTATGGTTTCCTTCGGTCAATTCAGGCAAAACACCATCAAAAGTCATCGGGTCCGAACTATAGTGCTGCCGGTCAAGTCCAGTGCTGGCAACATCAAACTTTTTTTGGTCAATTAAATAGCTGATTAGAATCAAGTCACCGTGTCCAGGATAGGAGCTAAACCAAGAAACTGGCTTTTGGACAGAAAAAGAATAGTAAACAATCCCACCATTGTACGTTTGATTTATTTTTGGCGATTGTATAGTTATTACTGGTGGGCTCTTATCTGCTATTTCAGGATAGGAAGGAGGCGGTTCAGAGCCTATTGCACTTACCAGTGAGGTTCTTGCTACAACGGCGAACAAAAGCAAGATTAACCAGAGTGTTGTTTCAACTCTCTTCATGCCAACACCAGTATATACTTTTTTGTTAAGGTGTATTTAAAACTCTTTAAGAAACCTGCTCAGCATATGTATAAATGAGAAGAATCCCCGTTGCCTAATCACTAAAAATGGCGTTTTCTCTTGGTACCAATCCCAAAGACTCATAACTTAAAAAGAAGGAAGATTATTGTTTTTTTCTACTGAGCAAAAATTGTTATCGGGAGCGGCGTGCACCCAAAAAATACGGAAGAGAGAGGGGGTAAAGGGAATCTTGGATGCACGTCACACATTTATGGGCTTCTCATGTGCTGTCGGAAGAGGAATCCGTAGGTTCGTCTGGATTTGCTGTAGTTTTGCTGGGCTTTGGCTTTTGGGAAAGAGAGTTTCTGTGAGCCTTTGCTTGTTATGAAGACTGAGCCGCCGTTTTTGAGGTGTTCTTTAACTTGACAGAAGTCTACTTGTTTTGCTTCTTGAACCTCAACGTCTTCGCTTTCGTCGTTGTCGAGAAGCAGAACTTGAAAAACTGATGGCTTGGTTCTTTTTTTAAGCGATGCTGTCACGTATGTTTCTTCCTTTCAGTTTGAGAATAAGACTATATTTCTTTGAAAAATGTTTAAAGCTATGTTGTTGCTAGCCCGCTACCACAAGGTTATATTACTGGAAAATGAAGGGTAAAATTTGTTGGTCTTTTAGGGTTTTCACAACTAAATCTGCCTTTTCTGCCTCAAGTTCTTGCTTGGAATAAACGCCTGTGGTGACTGCTATGCAGCCCATGTTGGCGGATTTGGCGGCTTTAACCCCAAAGATGGAATCCTCAAAAACCACACATGCCTGCGGCTTAGCCTTTAGCTGCTCAGCCGTTTTCAGAAAAATCTCCGGGTCAGGTTTAGAATGAGAAACTGCCTCAACCGTTAAAACCGTGTCAAAACAGTCCGCTATACCGTTAATTTGGAGCAGATGCATAACGACAGAGCGGTTATTCATTGACGCCAAACCCACCTTCACCTTACCCCGCAACGCCTCCAAAAGCTCCCGTGCACCCCCAAACAACGCCACCTCACTGGATAATTCGAGTTGAACTTTACTCTTCCGCTCAACAAGCTGCTTAACAATTTTCTCGTCAACCCGCCTATTTGCAGCGGCTAGAATTTCTCGGAACGTTTCCGATGCGCCAATGCCGATTCTGCGTTCAATATATTCGATGGGGACTTCGAGGTTAATTTCTTTGAGTGCTTTTTGAAAAGAAATAACGATTACCTTGCGGGTGTCGGCTAAGGTGCCGTCCCAATCAAAAATAACCGCTTCAAACATGGCGTTTCTCTATGTGAGGTTAAGTTTTTCGCGGATGGCTTGGCTTTTTTTGGTGGCTTCTTCTATGGCGCGTATCATGGCGGATCGGATTTGGCTTTGTTCGATTTGGTAGATGGCTTCGATGGTTGTTCCGCCGGGGGTGGTGGTCATGTCTTTGATTTTTGCTGGCTCTTCGTTTAGGTCGATTACAAGTTTGCCTGTTCCCATTACGGTTTGGGCAGCACATTTTAATGCGATGTTTCTTGGCAACCCAACTTTCAAACCAGCGTAAGTCAACGCTTCGATGATGATTGACATGTAGCCTGGTCCGCTGCCGCTGACCGCAGTAATTGCATCCATGTACTTCTCATCCATCTCGTCGCAGATGCCCATCATGTTCAAAAGGGTTTTGACTTTTTCTTTGTCTTCGGCTGTTACGTTTGGTTCGCAACAGTAAGCCGTGTAAGCAGCCTGCACCAAAGCGCCAAGATTAGGCATAATCCGCACAATCCGAGCTTCAGGTGCGTTCTTTCGCAGAAACGCAAGAGGCACAGTAGCCGCAACGGAAATGAGTAGTTTACCTTTGATTTCTTTGCTGATTTCCTTTAGAACCTTCTCCACATCACCAGGTTTAACGATGATGAAAACTATGTCCGCATCGGCAACAGATTTGCGGTTGTCAGACGAAACCTTAACGCCCAGTTTTTCTAGGTCTTTGAGTTTTTCAGGCGCTATGTCGACGGCGGTTATTTTGCCCCCGTAGTTGCCCTTAACGAGGCTCTTGATTATGGCGTTACCCATCATGCCTGCGCCAATGACTGTGATTTTGTCATTCATGAGTGCTCACTTACCTGTTAGAAACACGCGTTTTGCTCTTTAAACTTTTGTTGCCAAAAAAGCCGTTGCTATTTGGTTGCCACAATTTCTCTGAGCAGTTTATGCATTATTAGCGCTGGGGCGTCTGTTTTTATTCCTCGGGTGTTAAAGTGGGTTTGTACCGCTTGGAAGCCGCTGTTTTGGAGTGCTGTTAGGAATGCTAGCACGCTGGGCGCTGGCAGATTCAGTTTCCCACTTAACTTATCAATCACATAGTAAGTGGCAGGTGCGGTGGCTTCGGTTTTGGTTAGGGTTAGGAGTTTGGTGATTTTGGCGCTGTTCCTAAATGCGGTGTTCTGGTTTTCCTTAATTACTTGCTCGATAAAGACTGGGTCGGAGATGCTGCCTATCCATAATGGTCCTGCATGCTCCATTTTTGTTCCGCACTCAGGGCATTGGTCGTTTTTGCCAAAGATTTGGTGTGTGGTTTCGCGGTGTAGGCAGTTGAAGCAGTGCAGGATGTAGCCTGTGTTTTTGATGCTGTCGTCGCCTTTTTTTGCGCCATACTCTATTTGGGCGTAGACTCGGATGTAGTGGTCACTGCTGTGGCTGAAGAGGAGTCGGATTCCAATGTCATGTTTCGCCGCTAAAGACGCCATGCAACCAGCCAAAAGCCGCACCGCCAACTCATGACAATATTCCGTTCGCAACGGTCTGCCGCCGTACTTTCGCACGCAAGCCTTCGCGTGAACACCACACAACGGCGCCAAATCCGTGGCAGTAGCCGCCAGCAATCCCTTATTTTTTAGGGCTCTAAACGCTGAATCCAAGTAGGGAACGGGGGTGCCGAAGGGGTCGATGTCTACTATATCGAAACGTTTTTTGGGTGAGGCATTGCAGCTTAGAATGCAGTTTGCATCTTTGTGCTTAAGCGTGATTTTATCTTCTAACTTATTTAATTCAATGTTATGTTTTGCCAACTCGTAGGCCGAGGTGTTGATGTCGCTTAGCAACACCTTTGTTACGCCCTCGACTTCGGCGGCGAAACGGATTCCTCGGACTCCCTGACTGGTGAAGGGTTCGCAGATGCTGATTCCATGATTAACCATGTGTTGGTAAGCTTTGAACGCCAAAACGGTTAGGTCACGGTTGAATTCCATGACTGGATTGTAGAAGACTGGAGCTTTCGAAGGCGCATAATCGGATGGCACAACATCATAGGCTTCGAGTTTGGGCACTAACACTTGGACTTTGCCTTCCCTGATTATTTCACTGGGAAAATCTGCCTTATATTCCGCCATTACGGGTGCTCCAGAGGTGTTGGTAAAAGAATTTAATCAGCATATTAGACTTATGGTATAGTCGGTGCAAAAGACGTTGATGACGAGAGTTTTGCTTTTGACTGGTGCTCCAGGTGTTGGAAAAACCACCGTGCTCACAAAAACAGTGAACGCCCTAAAAGCGAAGGGTGTCAGCATCGGCGGCATGATTAGCCGTGAAGTGCGGGAAAACGGCATGCGTGTGGGCTTTGAAATCTTGGACTTAACCAACGGCAAACATGGATGGCTGGCTCACATAAACGGGAGTGGCCCACAGGTGGGCAAGTACCGCGTCAATCTTGATGACCTCGATAACATTGGCACAGCAGCCATCACACAAGCCACTCAAACATGCGCCGCCATCGCCATCGACGAGATTGGACCCATGGAGCTTTACTCGCAAAAATTCAAACAAGCCGTAGCGCAGGCGTTGGAGAGCAAAAAGTTGGTGTTGGCGGTTGTGCATGGAAAAGCCAAAGACCCGCTGGTAACTCAGGTAAAGCGAAGAGTGGACGCAGAGATTTTTAACGTGACTTTCTCTAATAGGGAAAACCTGCCCGAGCAACTGGCAACTAAAGGTTTGGAAACTTTCAGTAGATCCAATCGGTTTTGATTTCTTTTACGGTTTTAAAGTGTGGATCATCCGAAATACACGTTGCTTTTAGAAATAGTGCTGTAGCGGCTATTATGCTGTCAGCCATCGACATTTTATGCTTCAGTCTAATTTCAGCCGATATCGTTGCTATTTCAGCATCAACTTTCACAACATGGTAATCTTGTTCTAGTATGGTTGCTCGATGTATTGCTGTTTCCCTGCCTTCTTTCCTTAGCGTTATCTGGTAAATTTCATGGATTACAATGGCTGAGATGAACCGTTCTTTTGTCTTTCTAGTATGCTCATTTAGCTTTTTGATTATTACCGGATTTGGCGTGTAATAATTTTCTACAAAAAACCTAGTGTCGTAAACTGCTTTAGACATCTTCAGCCCTGAGTTCATCAAGTAGTTTTTTCATTTCTTCTACTGTGGCGTATTTAGCGCCTGAACCAGCAAGGTCCATAGTTGTTAGTTTCGGTTTAAGAAGTATGCCGTTATTTGTATCTATGACTTGAAGTTTTGTTCCTTCTTCGATTTTGTATTTTCGCCTAAGCTTGGCTGGAATTGTTGTTTGCCCTTTTCGTGTAACTGTCACTTGATTTTCCAACTTTGAATTCCGTAGTATTATCATGAAGGTAGTACTTATAAAAATTACTACTATATTTTAGGCAAGGGGCACACTGCAAATGTTAAGAGAACACAAGTTATCTCCAACAAACACTGATAACTCGCTTTTCCCCTAAAACAAACACGCAAAGCTCCAACATTTCAGCCTATGCAAACATTGAGCCTATAAATAAGGGGGCTATAGAAAAAAATCGCACTAGAGTTCCATGCGTTCAGCGCTAAATGTTCCAGTTGTTACTTTTATATAGTCTTTATGCGTATTTTGCGTTACGGTAATTGATTTGACTGCCCAAACCGAAGCTGACCAAAACCTTGGCTTGCCGACAAACTATTCTCCCCTTGCACTCGAAGCGGAAATGCGGGAATTCTGGACAAAAAACAACATCCGCAACAAGCTCGAACTATTGGAAAAGGACGCTAAGGGCTTTTTAGGTTACGTGGAAGGTCCACCAACACTCAACGGCATCCCACACATTGGACATGCTCGTGGACGAATCATGAAGGATATTCGTTACCGATGGAAAACCATGGAAGGCTACTACATGCCGTTTTGGGCAGGATGGGACTGCCAAGGTTTACCCGTGGAACTTGAAGTTGAGAAGCTTTTGGGCGTGAGAAACAAGCGGGAATCCATAGAAAAATTCGGCATGGAACGCTTCATTGAAGAATGCAAGAAAGCCATCATGCGCTACCACCAAATGTGGCTTGAAGCAGACAGTCGACTTGGCATAGCAATTAACCAAGACAAAGCTTACTGGACCTACAAAGACAGCTACATCGAACGCGAATGGTTCTACCTTAAACGCGCTTGGGAACAAACCCTGCTCGAAGAAGGACACTACGTTGTGGCTTATTGCCCAGGATGCCAAACCTCGCTTAGCAGCGCAGAAGTTGGGTATGAAGGCAGCTACAAAGAAGTCGAAGACCCATCATTATACTTTAAGTTCAAGGTGGCTGGCAGGGAAAATGAGTTCTTTCTGGTTTGGACAACCATGCCTTTCACCATCATAACTGACACTATGCTTGCTGTGCAGCCAAAAGCTGAATACGTCAAAGTCCAAGTCGGAACAGAAACCTGGATAATGGTTCGGCAACGCGTTGAACCAGTCATGGCGGAACTTGAAATCACCAACTACCAAATCACCCAGTCTATGACGGGAAAAAGCTTAGAAGGAACAGCCTACGAATACCCACTCAAAGACATCATCCCAAAACAAGCAGAACTAGAAACCAAACACCCCCTTGTGCACAAGGTTATCGGCGAAGATTTTGTTGAGGTGGACACTGCCACTGGTGTGGTTCATCTTTCTCCTGGCAACGGGGAAGACGATTTTTGGGCAGCAAACCGCCGAGGAGTCCCCATTTTCGCTCCATTCGACGATGAAGTTAAATTCACAAACGATGCTGGCATTTTCACAGGCGTTTTCGCTCGCGACGCAGACATGCTCGTTGTTGAGGAACTACGCAACCGAAATGCCTTTGTGAAAGTCAAAAAAATCAAACATGAGTACCCAACCTGCTGGCGTTCACACCACAAACTAGTTTGGTTAGCGCGGAAAGAGTACTTTTTGCGAACGGACAAAATAAACGGCAAAGTGCTCAAAGCCGCAGAGAAAATCGAGTATTTCTTTGAAGAACCCAAAAACCGCTTCTTAGGCTTCCTAAAAGAAGGCAAGCCATGGTGCATCAGCCGCGAACGCATTTGGGGCACACCATTGCCCATGTGGACATGCGAAAAATGCGGCAACAAACGCTTAATCGCAAGCAAAAAAGAACTCATCGAAAGCGGACAAGAGCAGATTCCGGAGAATTTTGAGTTGCACAAGCCGTGGGTTGACCGAATTACTTTGAAATGTGAAAAATGCAGCGGAACCATGCGACGAGAGGATTTCGTTTTGGATACTTGGCACAACAGCGGTGCTTCGCCGTATGCACGTTTCACGGACGAAGAGTTCGAAAAGTTTGTGCCAACAGCCTTCCTTACGGAAGGCATTGACCAAACACGGGGTTGGGCAAACTCGCTGCTCTTAGAATACATCATTTTAACAGGAAAACCTGTTGCGCCATACAAGGCGTTTCTGTTTCAGGGTTTAACGCAGGATGCGAAAGGCAGAAAAATGAGCAAAAGCCTCGGAAACGTCGTCGAAACCAACAAGCTCCTCGAAAAGAACAGCGCAGACCTTTGCCGCTTCTACATGATGCGTAAATGTTCACCTGTTGATTTCATGAGCTTTGACATGCAGGAACTTACCCGAAGACCTTACCAAGTTTTGTCAACACTCTATCATCTGAGTAGATTCTTTTTGCAAAATGCCACCTTCGACGAGTTTAACCCTAAAAAATACACTTTGGAGTGGGCTTTTAAGGCAGGGAAGTTGCAGGCAGCAGACCGTTGGCTTTTGTCTAAGCTGCAGCTGAAAATTGAGGAATACACCCTGAAGCTTGAAGCATGCGAATTCAACGTGGCAGTTGCGGTTTTGGAGGATTTCGTTATTGAAACACTCAGCAGGCTCTATGTTCCGATGATTCGTAAGGAACTATGGACTGATGAGCCTGAAACGTTTGAGCGTAGACAAACCATCTATGCACTGCTGCACCACACGTTGAAAACGGTAACTTTGCTGTTTAACCCTGTCACGCCGTTTTTAAGTGAAGCACTCTTCCAGAAAGTCTACAGGCAGCTTGAGCCAGCGCTTTCCGAATCAGTCAATTTTGCAGCGTGGCCAACTCCAAACCAGCAGATGCGCAACAAACCGTTGGAAGAAGAGTTCGACATTCTGCTAAAAGTCGTTTCGATTAGTTATGCTGCGAGGCAACAGGGAAAACTAAAACGCCGATGGCCACTAGCCAAAACAATCGTGGTTGCGCCAGAAAAAACCCTGCAAGCCCTAAAAAGCCTTGAAGCATTGTTCTTGGAGCAAACCAACGTTAAAGCTGTTGAATATGCAGCGGTGGTTCCTGAGTATGTTGGAGGCGAAAACTGGGTTTCCAGCCAAGAAGACAACATAACCGTGTTCCTAAGCGGACAAAGGGATGATAAATTGCTGGGTGAAGGCATCATGCGCGATTTGGCAAGGCGTGTGCAAGCGTTGCGCAAGGAAATGGGTTTTGTGCCGACAGAAACGTTGGAGTCTGTTCATATTGCCGAGTTGGATGCTGAAAGTACGGGATTTTTGGAGCCGTATTTGGCGGAGATGGCTGGTTTGGTTCGAGCCAGAAAAGTCTATCTGCATGCGAGCCGAAGCGAAGTCGAAGCGGAATGGCACGAGTCGGAACTGGACGGCAAAAAAATACATATAAACATCCATTAGGCGAGAACATGGCGCAAGAAACCAACAACAACCATCACTACAAATGTCCACATTGTGCTTGCATTTTTTTAACTCAAGCTGACCTGCAAAAACACACAAGCGTTTTCGGCAGCAACAAAGAACAACATGAATTCAACTACAAAAAAACGCATGGCAGACTTGAACACGGATACGGCGAAGAATAACCAATTTCAATCGAGGACAGTTGCTTGGGAAAAACTATACCCCCTTATTTATACTCTCAAAACCTGCAGAGCCCAAAATGTTAGGCACTGAGCACTTTTTGAGGAAGAAGCGGGGTTTTGACAGCGCTTGTGAGGGGGTATTGGAGTTTTCTAGTCGATTGAAATGGCGCTGTATTGTTGTTCGGAAAGAAAAGAGATAGCACTACCTCGCTCAACTTACATCCCCATTATTTAAAGCAAGAATTAGATTCGATTTTTTGGAAACATCCGTAAAAGAAAACGCATAAAAAACTGTTAAAATCTAAAAAGGTAAAAATTGTTTTGGGGAGTTTTTTGAACGCTTCACAGTGCCCCAAAGTATGAAAGCAAACGCAATTGCAATAACAGGAGCCAACGCGCCAAGGGGGTTTTCAGGTAAAACAGAGGGTGTTATTGAGAATTGCGCTGAAGCTGAATACCCTTGGTTGTCTGTTGCTGTAACTGAATAGAGTCCTAGAGCGACCGATGGGACAACGAATGTTGCTGTGAAGTGTCCGTTGGCGTCGGTGTGGGGTGTGCCGCTGAGAGTTATTGGTAATCCATCGAATGTTGCTGTCATATCTGAGTCAGCGGTGAAGCCATCACCAGTAATTGTGATTACCTCGCCCGGCTGACCTGAGGAAGACGACAAAGTAATCGTTGGAGCAAGAGGTAGAGTAACAATCACTCCTGCCCATGTACCCAATACTGCGCCTGTTGTGCCTGATTGGGCTGTTCCCTTTGATGAAACAGTTTTTTCTAAATATACAACCGAAATAGCGCTATTGTATACCGTACCGTCAAGGAGTGCGAATCCATTTGTGGGTCACTTTGTTAAGCGCTTTTCGCCGCACTTGCCAACCTCAATATCTTAGATCAAAGGTACAAGTTAATAACTAAAACCAACTAACATAAAAGCTAACTAAACTGTAAAATTAGTGAATAGCTTATGGGAAAGTTTCGTTTAGCCGTCTTCAACACCCAGCCACCCCACCTGTACTTTGGTGGCGTAGAGCGGCGCATAATAGAAACAACCAAGCGGTTGCAAAATCAAGCGGACGTCGTCGTTTACAGCGGCACCAAGGCTGGTTTCAGACAAGCCACAACTATCGATGGAGTAAGTATTGTTCCGTGTTATTCAACAGACAACATCTTCCCCTTAGACAACTGGTTTTTTAACCGAAGCTTAACCAAAAAAGCCAGCAGCATCAATGCCGACGTTTATGAAGCCCATGCAGTAAGCGGCTACGGATTCCCTAAAACACTCAATAAGCTCGGCATCAACAAGCCTTTCATACATACCATTCACGGCGTCCTCGCTGATGAGTATGAGCAAGCGAAGAAAAACGGTTACCCATCAGTCAGAGGCAGGATTGCGAACTATTTTATGCATCGGCTAGCCAAACTGGAAGAGGAAACGGCAGTGAACGCAAAATTAATTGTTACTATAAGCAATTACTCACTTGAAAAAATCCAGACGCATTACGGCATTGACAAGAGCAAAGTTCGGATTATTCCAAACGGTGTTGATGTTGAAAAATTCAAGCCCATGGACTCCCAAGCAGTAAGGCGGCAATTCGGGTTAGGCAATGAGCCTTGTGTCCTTTTCGTAGGAAGTTTAATCTCTCGTAAAGGGCTGCCTTTTCTGGTTGAAGCTGCCAAAGAAATAGTCAAACAACAAAACGACACCAAGTTTCTTATCGTTGGCGAAGGACCGCTCAAAAGCCAACTGGACCGTTCACTTAACATCGCTAGCCTTTCAGGCAACTTCAAGTTTTTCGGCAGCCTCAAGGAGGACGCGCTTCCTGCAGTATACAATTGCGCTGACGTGTTTGTTTTGCCATCCATCCAAGAAGGACAAGGAATCGTATTGCTCGAAGCCCAAGCATCAGGTAAGCCGGTTGTTGCTTTTAATGTGGGCGGGATAAATGAAGCTGTCCGCAACGGAGAAACAGGTTTGCTGGTTAAGCGGGGAAGCACCAGCGAGCTGGCGGATGCATTGCTGAAACTTTTAGGTGACAGAGCTTTGCGTGAAAGGATGGGTGTTAATGGTCGCGTGTTTGTTACTGAAAACTTTACTTGGGACATTTGCGCTCAAAAGATGCTCAATGTTTACCGTGAAGCATTAGCGTACTAAGACGTTGACTGACTTTGCCAATCGCCTAAAATCGCCCTCACCCATCCACTCAGTCCTCAAATAAAGACAGATTCTCTCCTCGCTTAAACCCAACCGTCTTGCCTCTTGAACTGCATAACGGTAAGCTTCAATCTCCGTGGGGCGCTCCACATAATCGTACCGTGGGTCGAAGAGTTCTCTGCCGTCCATGAACTGCTTAACATGACACAACTCGTGGATAAGGTCGAGGTAAATGTCGGTTTTGTTGCCGGTATTCAGATAGCCTTTGCTTATCACAAGGTGCCCGTCGGAGCCGTCCACGTACATGTAGCCCATGATCCAGCTAAGCTCCACTGTAAGGTGACTTAGAACTTCATCGGTCTTTTCACCAAAAATACCTTTCACCGCGTCAACTTTTTGGAAATCTTTGAAGTACTCTGCGAAAATTACCTTGCGGTTTCCAACCCCGAGTATGTTGAAGGGAGGTTTTCTAAACAAGCGCAGGATTCTAAACAACGCGTACTCTATTGCCGTCAAATCGCAAGCCTGCTCCTATTTGAAAGCTGAAAGGTATTCAAGTCTCATTCCTCGATACGCCAAATCCGAAAGGTCTTCCACGCTTCCAATGCTGGCGTCAATGTTGCGGTGGATTGGGTGGCTCCATATGCCTTCAGGTGCAAGGTTAAACTGCAAGGGAACATCCACTTTGATATTGTACTTTTCGCTTAAATTCTTAATTAATCTTCCTTCTCGGCAGGCTATGCGGCCGGAACGATAACTCTGAAGTAACTGTGGAGCTGCAAATGCGCCAACACCATGCCAAACCGTCGCGTCCTCCGGGGAACCAATC
>JAMDCS010000126.1 GCA_023488835.1 Candidatus Bathyarchaeota archaeon | reverse complement strand
ATGGGCCGCTGGACTGGTGAACCCGAAGATTTTCTCAAAAAACACCAGAAAGAATTGGCTGCAAAGAAGGTAGCGCTGTTTGTGAATTGCGGTTGCGCTGCTGAAAAAATGAACCCTGATAAACCCGAGGTCGCAGAAAACGGAAAAACAAAATATCTAGTGGAAAAAGCTGCAAAATATAACCTGACCCCAATCGGCTTAGGCTTTTTTGGAGCAATATACAATTTCAACACCATGTCTTGGATTATGAAAAAAGGCATGGAAAACGAACGCCCCAAACTCGCCGCAGCCTACAAGGAAACACAGCCAGGTGTCTTTGATACTAGAGATGTCGATGCTATGCAGAAGTGGGCACAAGAACTAGCAACCAAAATCTAAGCAAAACCGTCAACTAAACGTATCTAATCAAATTAACTTTTTTTCGATACCTAAATGTCATTACAACAAAACCCAAAATGAACAGCAAAGACAGAATTGCTACCCAAGAGAACTCGGGGACACTCGGTGAGGGTGTCGTATTGTTTGATGTACCAACTGGAGTCAACGCTGGAGTAGGGATTGGAGATGCAGCAGCCATAGTTGGCAGGTTGTTTAGATCGACTGATTTAATGAGAGGATAACGGTCTTGATTGTCTGCGTCTATGATGTAGGGTATGTCGCCTTTGCCGTCACCGTTAGCATCTGTGCCTGTGTAGTCGCCCCAGTAATTGCCAAAGGTATCAAAATCCCAGATTGTTATTGAGTGCGGGGCAGTCATTATCATCTCATCGTGATAGTTTTCTTGGTTGGCAATAAAATTGTTGTAGTAGACAATATTGTTCTCGGCTTTATTCTGTGAGTAAATAGTCATGGTGCGTATGCCGATTTTGTTCTCCCAAATCTGATTCCCATATACAATGTTGTTGAATGATGTTCCGAGGTCAACACCTGACCCGTTAGTTCCCACAATCCAGTTTCCCTTAACAATGTTGTTTGAGCCACCAACATATACTCCATAGGGTGGTGGATTATTTTCCGCAAAAGTATAGTTGCATAAAGTCAAGTGATTATACGAAATAAGGTTATTTTTTCCGTTTATGGATAATCCTCGACCATAATTTATTATTATATTAGAGATTTGGTTTCCATTACCAGTAACATCGATTCCAGTCCCGTTATTGATTGTGATATAGGAAAGAACAGAGTTAGCAGCTGAAAAGAAGACAATACCCTGCCCATCAATAGTCAGATTGGTGACTGCAACATTGGTGACTCCATCTGCGGTGTAAGAATAACCAGACTGTACCAGTAATGGTCCATAGACCCCGCCCACATGATATCCCCCGCCGTCTACAATGCTATAGTTACTTTTTACAACAAGGTACTCCGCAATATCGCCAGTCAAGGTGTAGAGGTTACCATTTCTTTGGATAGAAGCACTTGCAGGTTCGACGGTTCCATCGACGTTTATTGTTACATATCCTGTCGATTGAGCAGATACAAAAATAATGCTAAGAGTGCTGGCCGAAAAAATCAGCAACACACCGAGTATGACGGGAAGTATTTTCTTCAATGTATTGTCGATAATTATTTTTATTATTTACATTAATAGTTTGCTTCGTTTGGTTTCATAATTAGGAAAAGGTTGTGGTGCGGAGGATGGACTTCAGGGCAGGTAAGAGTTATTAACAAAAGCAACTAAAGTTCTAATTAGTGGTTAAATATGGATTTTGAGGTTCCTAAATCAATAAAGTTGGAGCATGAGGAACTCCATGAAAACCTTGAAGAAGCAACAATGGAATCGGGAGCAATTGGAGATGCAGCAAAAGCTGTCCAAGAGGTTCTGCAACCGCACTTTTTAAAAGAGGAAGAATTCGCATTACCGCCCCTTGGATTGCTATCTAAACTTTCGGACGGCCAAACAACGACAGAAATGAAAGATGCAATAGCAATGGCTGAGAGACTAAAAGCTGAACTTAATCAAATGCTTAAAGAGCATAAAGAAATAGTTGCTCGACTCGAAAAATTGACGGAAATGGCTCTAAAGGAAAACAAAATCGAATATGTTCAATTTGCAGAAAAACTAGCATTGCACGCGCAAACCGAAGAAGAGGTGCTCTATCCAGCAGCAATTCTAGTGGGCGAATATTTGAAATTGAAAATAAAATAATTTCGGAACAGGAAAAAAATCTTCACCCAAAAGCTCTTAAAAGAAATTAGTAAAATGGTGCGGAGGGTGGGATTTGAACCCACGAACCCCTGCGGGATAAGAGCCTCAGTCTTACGGTTTTAACAATACTTGGCAGCGCTTAGTGGCAGATAATTATAAATCCATAACTATAGTTATAGTTATAGGTAGTGACGAAATTGCCAACAACTGTACAAGTCAATGAAACAACTCTCCAAATGCTAAACGAAGCCAAAAAGAAAATGAGAGCAAAAAGTCATGACGAAGTCATAAAAAAGCTCCTAACCGAACACAAAAAAATACCCCACTCGATGTTCGGTTCAAACCGCAAACTCACATCCTTCACAGAAGAAGACAGAGCTGAATTCCGTGACCTGTAACTACATAATCGATACATACGCCTGGATAGAGTATTTCAAAGCTTCAGAAAT
>JAMDCS010000004.1 GCA_023488835.1 Candidatus Bathyarchaeota archaeon | reverse complement strand
CTCCTTCGCAGGAAGTCATAACTTTGGTTGGATAGAAAGAGAAGCAACCTGCGTCTCCGAACGTTCCAGCCTTTTGACCATTCACCATTGCACCATGTGCATGAGCGCAATCTTCCAAGAGGAAAAGATCTTTTTCATCGCAGAACTGCTTTAGTTCGTTAATTTGGGGACAAATTAGACCCGCGATGTGAACCACGATTACTCCTGTAGTCTTCGACGTCACCTTTCTTTTGACGTCTTCAACATCAATGCCTAAAGAATCGTCATTCATATCCGCGAAAACCGGTTTGCCACCGGCAAAAAGAACCGAGTTGGGAGTTGAAACAAACGTGTTTGTAGGCACAATCACTTCTCGACCCTGAAGTTGTAAACATCGAAGGGCAACATCCAACGCAGCCGTGCCAGAATTAACCGAAACAGCATACTTTACATTGTTGTAGTCAGCGAATTCTTTTTCAAATATTTGAGCGTATGGTCCATCGGTTAACCTGCCGCTTTTAAACATTAACCTAAGGTCGCTTAGGATATCATTCAAACTCTCGTCCGAAAAATAGGGAGAAGAACCAGAAATATTCATGCTATTCTACCCTCTTTATCAAAAAAATTACCATGATTTTCCGCCAGTACAAAACAGGTAATCAACAACAGAAAGATTAGAAACGAAATCTGCACACGTTTGAGCGTAAATCGGATGCGAAAAATCTTGGAAAATCAATTTTATCCCTTCCTGTTCAAACCGTTTACAATCAATGTACTCTTTGCAGCCGTTTCCAGCAAGTTGCACATCGGCACCAAGCTGTTTGCATTGAGCGACAATTAACTCAGTTTTTTTCCCTTGAGCACCCAACGAAGAACCCAAAACTAAAGGCTTATCAATTTTCAAAAAACCCATAATTCCTTTAATGAGGTACATGTTAAGGTCGATAAGCAGAGACCATTCGCGTTGATACGTAGACTCGAAGAAGTCAGAGAATTCACTCCAATAAGGAGCCTTACAGTAATTATGCTTAAGAGTTAACCAGTGTCTGTTTTCCCAATCTGGCTCGCCTTTGTGGGCAATCTTCACTTCGTTGATTAGTAAGGGTTTGTTGGCATGTTCTATTGGGACGCTGAGCCATCTTACTCCGTCAGAAGTCAAAATTCTGTTTCTGTTATTGAACCCTTGACGTTCAAACTGAACATTATCTTCAATAATAAATACGTCCGAACGCCGCATTTTATCAAAAAAGCCCAGCCAAGGCAAATAGTTCGGTTGGTGACCGGCCACAATCATTTTAATTCGCCAGCCCAGGGAAGCTCATACATTTTTTCAACGTACCGAACGACTTCAAAAGCTTCTGCCGCTGGAACACTAACTTGGCTTCCCCTAAAGGATGCTAGGTTAACCATTGATTCATAGGTGATGTACCTTTTTGTTTTTTGTGAGAAGTGACATTTTAGGGCTTTCCATTTGTCGTTTACGCAGTTGGTTATATCCACAAAGTACGTTGGCGAAAACGCAGGCGTAACCCGAGGAGTCTCGTAAGCTAACAACCTAGGTGCATTTCTGAAAGCAGACATTGATACCCAACCGACTTGGCGGTGGTCCTGATGTATATCGTTCACTGTATGGGTTAGGATTGTTTCAGGCTTGTTTGCAACGTAGAAGTCTTCAAGAAAATCAATTGCCTGTCTTGAACAAGGAATCTCTGCGTCTGGAAAATCGCCGAAGTAAACTTCTTTTACGCCGAGTAACGATAACGCTTCAATGCTTTCCTTAGGTCTAACTTCGGGGTCTCCACTATGTTCTCCCCTTGACATAAAAACCGCAATAACTTTTTTTCCGAGTTTAGATGCAGCACTAATGGTTCCTCCACAACCTAACTCTATGTCATCAGGGTGTGCGCCTACTGCCAAAATTACGCCAGATTTCAGAACCAAGCATTACACCTCTTTTTTTAAAAAAGAAGACGTTGTTTATTTTAGACAAGTTAAGTATTCATCTTTAACCATAAATTAACGTAGCGCTGATGATACTCAAGAGCGTTTGTGGTATCATTGTAGAGCCACAATTCAAAAAACAAGTTACCATAAAACCCATTTTTCTGTGAGTCCCAAGCAATTGTTGTAGGGTTAACGTTTATTGTTGCTCCATTAAGTGTTAAACTTTGCATGTCAAGCAAACGCGAATTATTCGCATCAATTTTGTATTGGAACGAGACATCAATCGGTAACTGCAATGATTCATTGTCAGCTACAAAAAAGGTGATGCTGCCCAGGGATGGCAAAACACTGCTAGTATGGTTGAAACTGTCTGGTGCTGACTGCGTTTGGTTGCGGAATTTTATTTCAATAACATAGTAAGCACACGAACCTAAGTGGTTGTCAACATTTAGGTATAAACGGGAGATGTTGCCAACCGTTACACTTGATGGGTAAGTTGCGTTATTGTATGGTCCAAAAAACGATAATTCCGTAAAAAAAACCGTTTGCGGAAAAAACACAAGTTTCTGAAGCGCAGGAGAAGCAATAAACAGCGCTGAAACAGCAGTTAAGATAAGTAAAAGCGCCCTATACTTCTGGAGACCCATTGATGCTTCCCCTTTCTCTTCTACCTAAAACAACCCAGGCTACGACGCCTGCACATAAAATCCCAATAGAACCTACCACTGACAAAATCGTGAACATAAGATTTTGTGTGGCATTTGCTTGGGCATTAGCCGTTTGAGCGGTGGCTTGACTAGTGAAGTCGCCGAGTTTACTTTTGCTCTGCGTTGCATAAGTGTAGGCTGAATTGTAATCTTTACTTGCATATGCCAACTCCGCCTTCGACAATAATCCCGCAGCACCATTAAGTGTAACCATCAATGAATCTACATTTGCACCAGCAGATTCGGCTTGTTTAACCGCATCATAACAGTTTTTAATTGTGGTTTTGGCTAAGGAAATAGCGTTTTGAGCATCACCTTGATCTGCGAAAACTGGAGAGATAAATAATGCAGCTACTAAAAAAACAGCAACGGATACTGCTACGGAGCTTTTGAAAATTCTAGTCAAGTTAGATGCCGCCAAAATTGAGTTATTATTCAACTGTGGATGCCGATATGCTTTCGGTTTGTGTAGCAGGACATAAGTTTTCTAGAATTTTTCTTTTTGTTGAAAAATCGTTTAGGCGTTTTTCCATTGTTTTGCTGTATCGAGCGTATTCTTTGTAAGCGTCTAAGTATTCGTGTCCTTTACCAGTCAACATGTAACATTGCTTGTTGTGTTCAAATCTTACAAGGGACGCAGTGACAACTTCGCTTAGGTAGCGCTGAAGGACTTTGTAGCTTAGATTAGCTTGGTACATGATTTGGGTTTTTTTGGCTTCTCTGCTTGCAACGTTTAGTATGTCTGCTATAATGTCTAGTCTGTCGCGATAATTAACCAACTTAAAATTCCCCAAAATACTTTTTTTAAAAAATACTCATTTATTTTGCTAAAACAAACAAACAAAAAATTTTATTTATGCAGCCAACCTCGACCATTCTTTTTTAACTGCTTCTTTTCATTCTTTTCTTCAACATAAAACTCAGCAGATTTTTTTCTTTTCAACTGCTGGTTGCTAGCAAAGTTGTCTTTAACGAATTTGCCCCATCCGCCCACATGCGGGTTTGGAGGGATATATCTTTCAACGTTTGAAACTTCATGTTGTTCGAGAATGTCTTTGAAGTTCAAGGCTTTAAAGTCCCTTGTCGCATGAATTACTGTACCTTTATCAACGAATAATGAACTGTAATCGTCCACAGCAATACCTTCAGCCCTAACTTTGTCATCTATGCGCTCGCTCCAGAGCCTTTTCCATTCAACTTTTAATTCTTCAACGAATTCTTTTTGAGGCAAAACCATAGGTAAGAAGTCCCTCCATGACAGAAGCGGATGAGAAAATTTGTTTCTATCTTAAAATTTTGATAAAACAAGCTTGAGGATAAACCTCATCTAATTAGTGTCTTAAGGGGGTTATTTAAACTGTAAGGATAAATGGTTCTATTTTTATCTATAACATGGGGGGTTTTTCTGTATTTTTTATGTTTTTATGATAGATTTTGTTATTGTTTGCCATAGAACATTAGCGGTTTTTTACCATATGTTTTTTGGTTGTCTGTGTCTACTGCTGGGTTGAGGTTGATTGAGGATTGCTATCTTTCTGCAGAAATTTGCTGGTTGGTTTATGGTTTCAGGCTGGTAAGGTTCTCTCTTGCTTGCTTAGATAGCTTGGGCTTTGCAACCTTTAAATTCTACTTTAACCATAAAGTTTGCAGTGATTATTTATGTCCATGTCTGTTACTGCTAAGGATATTTATTCTAAAGGATATAATTCAGTTAAAGACAACGATACACTTTCAAGATGCCTAGAGAGCTTTAAGAAAGGTATGCCGCCTGTCTTGGCTGTTTTAGATGAGAAAGGCAAGTATCTGGGAATGATTACTAGGCGGTCAATTTTGCGGTCGCGGCTTGATCCCACAGTGGCGAAGGTTCGGTCGTTGATGCAGGTTGCGCCTGTGGTTGGTTTGGATGTTTCTTTGGGTGAGTTGGCGAAGTTGATGATTGGCAGTGGCATGCGGCAGCTTCCATTGTTTGATAAGGGCAAGCTGTTGGGGTTTGTGACCGATGAGAATGTTATTCATGCCGCTGTAGGCGATGAGTGGGGACGCAGCGCCATTGAAAAAGTCATGACACGTGCACCACACACCTTGGAGTCAAACCGCAGTGTCGGCGCGGTTCTGGGTTTGATGCGTGAATACGGCATCTCGCATGTTCCCATCCTGGACAGCGGAAGGCTTGTCGGCATGGTTAGCGTGGAGGACATCTTGGAAAGCATATATTGGCCACAGCGACGCCAAACACTCGGAGATATTGTGGGCGAAAAAATCGAGACGCTTGGCGTTGCAGTCAAGGGAATCATGGCTTCGCCGGTGATTTCGGTTGACCCTAAAGTGAGTTTGCGTGAGGCTGAACAGCAGATGCACAAGCATGACATTTCCTGTTTAGCAGTTGTCTCAAGTGAACGGCTGGTTGGGATTGTGACCAAGCTTGATTTTTTGGAGCCGATCTCTTTGTTGGGAGCTGCAGCGCAACGGAAGTTGACGATACAGTTCGGCATGAAAGGCGTTGATGTGTCGGCTGATCAGCAGGCATTTATGATGAACGAGTTTGATGCATTTTCACGTCGGTTCCAAGAGGCGTTTCAGTTGGGCACGTTGTTTGTTTACATGAAGAGCCATGGAGACAACGGCGTTCGCGATACACCGCTTGTCCATTGCCGCTTGCAGTTCCGCACGGTTCGGGGAACCTTTTTTGCCGCAAGTGAAGGCTGGGGTGTTGAGCCGACTTTCCGCGTGGCGCTGGTGCGGCTTGAACGGCGACTGCTACGCAGCAAAGAACTCTTAGCCTACAACCCCAAATACGCCAAAGACTACCTACGCAAAATCGGCTTACCATCAGAAGAAGAATAAACCTTCTTCCCCACTTTAGCTGCGATTTTTTTCTATACCCCCCTTATATAAAGGCAGATAAATGGCATCTTGAAAAAGGACCACCTGCCCTCTGCAAACTACCACTCCATTACATTGTCCTGATTCCACGGCTTTTGTCAAGAAATGTTGACCAACAAACACGTTTCTTGTCAAGAAACCTAAACAAGAACCCTTTTATTGGCACCGTTTAAAGATAAAATTGATTGGGAATGACAAAGATTGACGCTCTCTACGTTGTGTTGCCAAGCGGTTGTTTGCAAAGATATATGAATAAAGAATCCGTATGGAACTGCATGGGTGGGGTTGGGTATTAAACAGCGAACGCTTCTCTGTTTATCTATTGCAGCCCTCCTTGCCGTTTATTTTTTAAGCGTACAAGTTGGTCCAGCCGACGCCTGTTATGGTCCACACATAACCTCAGACATCGACCACACCCAAGTTAACCTCAACCAAACCGTCACCGTAACGGGGCAAGTTTGTCCTCCCGCAGAAAACAAGACTATAAGAATTGCCTTCACACGACCCGACTACACCTATGTAGAACAGTACCTACTAACTGACTCAGTAACAGGCAATTTTTCCGCTACCCAAAAACTTGACATGGCAGGATACTGGAACATATTCGCCATAGACGGACACATATGTGACAGATTATTTGCTCAAGTGACTGACCCCGCGAATCCTAATGCTCCGCCGCCAAGCCCCAGCGTGCCCTTGAAATTCAAGCCCAACTACAGCGTCATCGGCGTTGCAGCGGTTCTGTTAATCGTTGGCACAGTTGTGCTGTTATTTGGGACGCGAAACCAAACCCGAAAAATAAGTTCCTTCCGTTTGTTTGTTCAAATAGGTTTAATCTTTGTTCTTTTCTTCGGCATATTCATCGACCACTATGGTTTGCCGGTGCCTGCCGCTCAGATTGCTCCTCACGAAATTGACATTGAAACCAACGTGCTTGGAGTAGGCATGCCTGATGGGCTTCCAGCACCCTTCTTTGGGTGTTTTTATCCCTGTGGAAGAATTACGACTTGCGCGCTTTGGCAGATTCAAGCTTACATTTACCCGTTCTTTAATGTGGGCGGCGGCTGGGGCGTACACTACGACTCAGCAGGTCTAGAGCGGCTGGCGATTGTTTTCGGCATAATCATCTTGGCAGCGGTTATTCTTGGGCGGGTATGGTGCGGTTGGGTATGCCCCTTCGGCTTGTACGTTGATTTGATGACGCGCCTACGAAAAGCGCTAAAGATTAAGCGTCGAAACTTTTCGGATCAGTTTAACAATCGGTTCCACCAGTTAAGCTACCTCATATTGGCACTAATCATAATCCTGAGCGTGGTTTTTGCTTCGCAAGCTATCTCAGGCACCCAACTGGTCAGCGGGACACAGAAGGGCGGGTTCGTCTACAATTACTTTTCCGCACCGTTTTGCCAAGTTTGCCCCATGAAACCCCTATGCATCCTGTCGGAGACAACCGTTGGATTGATGAAGCCTGCATGGATTACTCAAAATACAACTGGGCAATTCTGGCAGCTTGGGTATTACATAACCTCAACCAACCTCATCATACTGGGCTTGGTTACAGTGGCAGCGTTCTTTTTCCGCCGTTCATGGTGCAAAATCTGCCCACTGGGCGGTTTGATTGCGCTGTTTAACCGTTTTCCACCCTTCCGATGGATAAGCGGCGTGCGCCTAAACAAAGTTGAGGAGAAATGCACCAAATGCGGCATCTGCAAGCGGGTTTGCCCCACCCAAGTAAAAGAAGTCTACGAGCAAAAAAGCGGCGACGTCGCGTCTTCGCAGTGCATTTACTGTTTACGTTGCGTTGAGATGTGTCCTAATGAGGATTGTTTGCAGTTTAAGTTTGCTGGAAAGAGCGTTTGTAAGTCGAGGAATTGGTTAAATAAGTCTGACAGCGTTAAGGGGGAATAATGACGGCGCTAAACACGGGGAAAATGCTGGTTTTAGCTGCAGTTTTCTTAGTGCTTGCTTTAGCCCTCGCTTCACCTCAACCCACAAGTTCCCAAGCGCCCCTTCCAACGATTCTCATACTCCCAGACGGCACCGTTTCTCCATCAACAGCGCCGATTCAACAAAACGGAAACACCTACACCTTCACCGATAACCTCTACGCCGCCATAAAAATCCAGAAAAGCAACATTGTGTTCGATGGCGCAGGCTACACTCTTTCTGGACCCTACAACGGCACAGCGACGAATAATTGGGTCATAGGTAACGGACCAGATCAGGATCCTAACGGTACTTTTGCTCAAACCATCATAGGCATCGATTTAGCAAGCCCCAGCGTTGAAGGAGTAACTATTGAGAACCTAAACGTCAAAAACTTCAGTATAGGCATGTACGTTTGGACTAAAAATAACACCGTAACGGGAAATGCCGTGTCAGACAGCATCGTGGGCATCTTGCTTTCAGGTTCAAACCAAACCGTCACCAAAAACTACATCGCCAACAATCAGCAGGGACTATTTTTCGGCTTCAACAACAAAGGAGACATCATCCCATCCGACATAGTAATCAATCATAATGATTTTGAAAACAATGTTGTGCAGCTTAGCGGGTGCGGATGCAAATCCCCAAATGTGACCGAGCCGCCGCACAGTTGGGATGACGGCAGGCAAGGCAACTTCTGGAGCGACTACAACGGCACCGACAGCAACAACGACGGCGTAGGCGACGCTCCATACATTATTGACGCTTTGAATCAAGACCGCTACCCGCTTCTGCAGAGCCCAGTTAAACTGCCCGTTGCAACGGCAAAGGTGCCAGTTGAACCCATGGTTGTGGGGATTTTAGCAGCGATAGTTGTGGTTGTTGCATTGATTGTTTATTGGCGAAGAACCAAAAGCCATAGGGCTTGATTGCGTTTCTCTTTTATCCTTTAACTTTCAACTTTACTTTTTAGAGGTTTTATCATTGAAGGTTGTTGCTTTTAATGGGAGCGCACGAAAAGACGGAAACACCGCGATTTTAATCCGCCGAGTGTTCAGTGTTCTTGAGGCTGAAGGTATCGAAACCGAGCTGATCCAGCTGGCAGGCGAACAAATCCACGGCTGCACCGCGTGTGGAGTGTGCCGAAAAGTGCAGAATAAGCAGTGTAAAATCGTAAACGACAACGTCAACCGCTACATCGAAAAGATGGCTACGGCAGACGCAATAATCCTTGGTTCCCCCACCTACTTTTCCATGATGACTTCAGAGATGAAAGCGCTCATTGACCGTGCGGGTTTTGTTAGCAGAGCAAACGGCGACATGTTTAAGCGCAAAGTGGGCGCGGCTGTGGTGGCTGTACGCAGGGCAGGCGGCATACCAACCTTCGACGCCATAAACCACTTCTTCCTTATCAGCCAAATGATAGTGCCCGGCTCATCCTACTGGAACATCGGGATAGGCTCAGCGAAAGGTGACGTCGAAAAAGATGAGGAAGAACTAAAAACCATGGATGACCTGGGCAGAAATATGGCGTGGTTACTCAATAAATTAAAAGCCTGAAGGCTTTATGATTGCATGGCAAGCTCTACGCCAGGGATCTTCTTTTTCTCGTAAAGTACATCCATCAGTTTGGAGAAGCTGGTAATCCAAATCAGGTAGATAATGCCGATAACTATCCAGACCTGCAGAATCTGCATGTTGTTGATTAGGATTGCTCGGCCTGCACCGACTAGATCCATTATGCCGGCGAAAGCTAAAGTTGCAGTGCTTTTTGTTAAGGAGCAAAACTCGTTGGTCCATGATGGGATAACAATCCGATATGCTTGAGGCAGAATCACACGGCGAAGTGTCTGAGCTTTAGACATACCAACTGATTGACCAGCCTGCATTTGGTCGCCTAATATGGTTTCCATAGCGCCCTTCATGTAGCCTTTTTGATAGCCAGCGCTGTTTAACCCAAAAACCAGAAAAGCCAAAACAAGATGGTCAACCTTGACGTTCAATAGTGCTGGCACCGTGTATACCGCCAAAAAAAGCTGTACAAACAGGGGGCTTCCCCTAAAGATTTCTACGTAAACGGCGATTGCTGCTTTGACTGGTTTTTTCCCGTAGATATCGCCGATTGCCAGTAGTGTTCCCAGCCCCAACCCCAGCAGGACTCCGAACATCGTAATTTCTATTGTCAGGAGTAACCCTTGAAGAATCCATCCCTGATAGATTGGGTTGAAGAGCCACTCAAACATCAATTATTCCCTTGTTGTTCGGTTAATTATTCTTGTCATGAATTTCTTAGCTCGATCCGTATTTGGTGCGTTAAAGAATAATGAAGGAGGCCCTGTTTCAACGATTTTTCCCTCGTCGTAGAATATCATTTCGTCTGCGACGTCACGTGCGAAGGGCATTTCATGGCTTACTATTAGCATTGTTGTGCCTTCCTTTGCCAGGTCGCGGAGAGTATCAATTACTTCTCCTGTAAGCTCGGGATCTAACGCCGAAGTGGGCTCGTCAAGCAGAATAATATCTGGGTTTCGGGCTATCGCCCTAGCTATGCCTACTCTTTGAGCTTGGCCCCCTGACATTTGAGACGGAAACTTGTTGATGCACCCGGTGACTTTGACTTCTTCTAGAGCGGCCAAGGCACGTTTACGGGCTTCTTCTTTTGGCAGTTTCAGCACCTGTCGGAGCGCCAATTCAACATTGCCCAAAGCCGTAAGGTGACGGAATAGGTAAATATGCTGGAATACAAAACCGATCCTTGCACGTGCCTTGTTTAGATCAACACCTTGGGTCGTTAAGCATTGATCACCAAGGTAGATTTCTCCTTTGTCCGGAATTTCAAGCATTGCCATGCATCGGAGAAAAGTGCTTTTTCCAGAGCCGCTGGGTCCAAAGATCAGTTTTATGTCTCCTTTTCGGATTTGCAGCGAAACATCTTGGACTGCATCGACTATATGTTCAGTTGTAACGCAGGGCTCTTTAGTTGCTTTTGCTTTTTTCTTGGCGTTTTTGCCGTAGCTTTTGTATACATGTTTTGCTTCCATTACGAAGTCGGTCATTTTTCTACAATCCTATTTTCCTTTTTCGTTTGGTTCCCCATTTGTCAAGCCAATAAGCGATTGGGAAGGTCAGTATGATATAAACGGCTGCGGCAATGATAAAGGGTGTAACCGCGTCGTAGGGCGGTGAAGTTTTAATTTGATATGCTCTAGTGAAGACTTCTGCTAATGAGAGAACATAGACGTATGCCGAGTCTTTTATCAGTAAAGCATATTCGCTACCTAAACCCGGAGTTGAAAAATTGAAAACTTGCGGAATCATAACATGCCAGATTGCCCGCCACTTAGACAAACCGATAGACGAGCCAGCAATCAGTTGTTCGTCTCCAACACCGCGAATTGCGCCTCTGTAGATTTGGGATTGATTTGCTCCGCTTCTTAACCCTAAAACAAAGCATGCAACAAAGAAGGCGCTGCCGAATGGAAATCGAAAGAATGGACCTAAACCGAAAAAGAAGAGCAACAGCAAAACGATTTCTGGGATGCCGCGGAAGATTTTTTCGTAGGCATCAACTACGAAGCCGATTTCTTTTTCGTAAACTCTTATAAATGCAAGGGGCAAGCCCACAGCTATGCCTATTAAAAAAGAAATGATAGAAATGGAAAGAGTTAATGGAACTCCTTCCAGGATGAAGATTAGTTGTTGTCCAACGTCCAATACTAATCACGTAGGTTTAAGCATGCCATTTAGCTTTGAGGTGGTCTACTGTTCCGTCGTAAATCAGCTCTGCAAGTGCACCGTTCATCTTGTCAAGCAATGTGTGAGAGCCTTTAGCAGTCAGGAATGCGACTGGGTAGTATGGGTGACTGTAGACGACGCCGACGTCTTTCCCGTCAGATTGGAACTGTGCAATCCATGTGGTTGTTATTGGTGTTTCAGCATAAACTGCTTGTACTGATGGGTTTGCGCTGACCATGTCTTGGAATGGTGCTGCTGAGTCGCTCCATGAGCGTATGTCTACGGTTGCGTTTTGAAGTTCAATTTGTTCAACGTTTCCTGATTGGACTCCAACTGTGATGCCATAGGTTTTGAAGTCTGCAAGTGTATGTATGCTATCAGCGGTAATGTGTTTAGCATCCATTGTGCTCTTGAGCATTACTACTTGTCCTTCGGTTGTGCTGTGTGGCAAGGTAAAGGATACTTGGTCTAGTCTTTCAGGTGTTACAGAGAAGCCGCTGACGCCCATGTCAAGTTGACCGCCCTGAACTGAAAGGATAATGTTGTCAAAAGCTGTCTCTTGCCAATCGATTGTTAATCCCAATTTTGCAGCTGCAGCGTCTGCCAAGTCAACTTCGAATCCTACAATTTTGTTGTTTTCATCGCGTAGTTGATATGGTGGCCATGTTGGGTCTGTGCCGACTTTGATGACTCCTGTTTTCTGTATGTTTGCCCAAACAGTGTCTTCCGAGGTTGAGTTTTGCGCCATAAGAAACGGACTTGAAATTAATCCTACGCCGAAGCCTACAACGAGCATTATTACAACTAAAGCTACAGTTAATATTTTTGCCATTTTTTTGGTTTCTCCCCAGCCCATATCTCGATGCTTTATGTATTTAAGCTTAAGCATCAGCTCAAAATGTTTCATTTATGATTTTTCAGTATTCATTTTATCTCTAAGTGAGACGAGCGCGATGGCGATGACTACGAAGAAGGCGCCGACAGTAGAGAAAACGGTGATTGGTTCTTTTAGAACAACCACTGAGGCGATGACGGCAACCACGATTTCCGATAAAAGCAGAACTGTAGAAGCGGAAGCTGAAAGAAGCTTTAGCCCCTCAAGCCATAGATAGTACGGCAGAACCCAGCATACGATTGCGGTGTAAACGATTGCCAGCCATGCCCAACCTGACAAATCAAAAAAGCCCGGTCCCGAAAAAACCGTGAAGGGCACAATGGACAGCAGCGTCAAAAGGAGCACCCAAGTCATTGACTGGAACCCTGCGGAAGTTGAATTCATCACCAGTTTCTTGTTATAAACCATGAACAGTGCCCAAGCGACGCCTGAAATGATAAGCAACAAGTCGCCTGCCACCTGTCCCTGACCTAACGTTGAAAAATCCAAGTTAGTGCTAACGAAAACAACCCCAGCCAACCCAAATAGGACACCTATAATTTTCTTTCGGGAAAAACTCTCGCCAAGCAATTTGGGGCTAAGAAGCGCAACCCACATGGCACTCAAGTTAATGAAGAGCGCCGCCTTCGCCGCGGTTGTGTAAGGCATCCCGACGTACTGGAGCAGGTAGCCTGCGCCGTTTGCAATGCCCAAAAAAACCAGCATTTTTTTGTCGGTTACCTTGAACTCTAATTTTCTAAGAAGCAACATAACCACAACTAAGGTTACAGTGGATACTAAGAAGCGCCAAAAAAGGAAAGCAAACGGGTCAATGGTTTTTAACCCGATTTTGATGATGGGAAACGACGTACCCCAAAGGATGCCTGCTAGAATCGTGAAGAAGACGGCTTTACTTTTAGTGCTAAACAGTGAATTACGCAACCGCTCCCCCTCGCCTGCCCTTTAGACAGAGCACTCAAATAAAGCGTTTTTGCTAAACCTTTACCTTTTTGAATACATAGGCTGAGAAATTCAAAAGAAAAAATGGGTCCCTGAAAAGGGGGAGAGAGGAAAATTTATTTCATGATTGCTTGGAGGTCTACGTCTGGCGTTGTTATTGGCATGATGTTGAATTTTTCCACAAGCACGTTTAGGATGTTTGGTGTTATGAAGGCGGGTAAGCTTGGTCCGAGACGTATGTCTTTTATGCCAAGGTACAAAAGCGACAGCAAGATTGCAACGGCTTTTTGTTCATACCATGAAAGCACCAGTGACAGCGGCAGGTCGTTGACTCCGACTTTGAATGCATCAGCTAGGGCGAGAGCGATTTTTACTGCGGAGTAGGCGTCGTTGCATTGTCCAATGTCCAGTAGGCGTGGGATGTCGTCAATTGTTCCGAGTTCTTTGTCGAAGAAGCGGAATTTCCCGCATGCCAACGTTAGGATGATTGTGTTGCTGGGTGCTTTCTCTACGAATTCAGTGTAGTAGCTTCGTCCGGGTTTTGCTCCGTCGCATCCCCCGACTAAGATGAATCGTTTAATGTGCCCATTCTTGACGGATTCGATGACTTTGCCTGCAACGCTGAGGACTGCGTTTCTGCCGAAACCGACGAGGACTGTTTTTCCTTCCACATCTTCAGGGAAACCTGGTAATTCCAAGGCTTTGTTGATGACTGCCGAGAAGTCTTTGCCTTCTATGTGTAATACGCCTGGGTAGCCGACGGGTCCTGAAGTGAAAATGTTGCCCTTGTAGCTTTCGACGGGGCGCTGAATGCAGTTGGTTGTCATCAAAATTGCGCCTGGGAACTGCGTGAATTCTCTCTGCTGGTTTTGCCATGCCGTCCCATAGTGTCCGTAAAAGTGCGGGAACTTTTTGAGCCCTGGGTAACCATGGGTGGGGAGCATTTCGCCATGAGTGTATACGGTGATTTCTTTGCCTTCGGTCTGCTTTAAGATATGCTCTAAATCGATGAGTTTGTAGCCCATTTTGTTGCCCATACCGTACTTGTATGCTAAATTGATTAT
>JAMDCS010000036.1 GCA_023488835.1 Candidatus Bathyarchaeota archaeon | reverse complement strand
ATAGGCGGAATGTCAACAGCCCTACATGTGGACACGGGAAAATCAACAATCTTTCTTTACGATGGTTTTGAGGGGGGAATTGGTATTTCAGAAAACCTCTATTCAAACATAAAACCGCTACTAGAAAAAACGCTCGAGTTGATTGAAACCTGTGAATGCAAAGAGGGTTGCCCATCATGCATATACTCGCCTAAATGTGGAAACGGGAACGAACCACTAGATAAAAAGGCAGCATACATCATTTTGCAGCGTCTAATTAAATGACTCATCCGGATTAGCCAGTATCATAGTACATTTCTATGTAACCGCACTCTTGACAGGTGTATATCCTAGCCGGAATGAACCTATTCATTTTGACGCTGTACCCTTTGATTCCTTTGGAAGCGGTTACTATTGCAGATAAATCCCCAGACTTCTTCATTGAACCGTTGCATTTAGGGCAAGTTTTCGATGTCGACACAGACAATTATTTTGCTTTAGTTTGTATTAAACGCTTTCATGAAACAGAGAAAGGTCTGCTTAGGGGTTCGAATCCCAACCCTTGAACCACTATAAAGAGTTAGGGGATATATTCTTCAACAATTTTCTCTGCCCGTTCATCAGATACATAACTGGACAGGTACATCTTGATGAGTTCTCTTAGGGCGTTCCTTCTTACTTCTTTGTTCTTTTCAGTGTTTGACGCATCATTAATGCTGCTACACTGATTATTGATGGTGCTATTTGGGTTGTTGATATCATAATTTGGGTTGTAAAGATCGCTTTTTGGATTGTTCAGATAGCTATTGGGGTCGTTGTCTTGGGCTTGTAATTCTTTGATAATTCTTCTGAATAGTATTCCGATTGTTATTGGCATAAAAACACATCTTCTAGACTGATGTACCTCTAGAGTAAGCAACCTTATTAGTGTATCAGGGCACGCGGTGATGCTTCCAACCTTCGCTCAAATTCTGCTTCTGCTGCTAAAGCAACTGATTTTAGAGCCTGTTAAAAAGAAAGATTATTTTAAAAGAGCCTTTTTTGGGCTCTGCTATTTGAGTAGAACGTCGTCTAAACTATACTTCGTTGTATTGGTTGCAGGTTGGACACTTTAATACAACGTTCTTGAATTTTCCTTCGATGATGGTCTCGCCCAGTTTTGCGCCACATTTGCCGCATAGATAGGTAGTGTCACCGTTTTTGCTTTTTATTACTGGTAATGTTTTGGATGAGTAAACAGTTTGGGTCTTTTTTGGTTCAGAAATAATTTTTAGTTTTCGATTCATTTTATCCACTTACTTCGGTTTTTATTAGTTCGACTTGGATTAAAGTCTATTGCTCATCATTAGCTTTGAAAGTTCCACAGAAAGAAACACAAAAACCAAAAATAACATGCATCACCAGTACATCAGGGCTCACAAATTACAGCTAGACTTAACTTTTAGAGGCATACAATAGAATCAGTGGAGCCACCAGTATAGTGAAAAAGAAAAAAGACAGCATAGAAATCTCCGAATGCGAAACCTTTCAGTCCTACAGTGAAAAACTGCAGAAAAAGTACGGTGACCAATGGCTGGGCAAAGGTAAATGCACTGGACTGGAGTTTAAGCGCTGGCTAGCACTACGAGATAATTTAACAGAAATTCCTTAACTAAGCTGACCCTAAAAAGGGAGGGGTGTTTTATGGGTCCCTTGCTAGGACGCCAACGAGGCAGCGTGCGCCGCTTCCGTATTCTATATTCATTTCTAGATTAGTTAGGTATACAGTCATGCCTCTTTTCTCATAGTCACAGAAAAGGCGACCATATTGCATGGCGACGACTATTGTGTTCTCGTCAATTGAGAGGTTGTTTGCTCCGAAATCTAGCATTTCGCCTTCTTCTTGGTGTACTTCGATTTTGTCCCAACTCTGAAGGGGTGCAGGTAATTCGCCTACTAGTTCGGGGTAATAGGTCAACAGGCCTGATTGGTTGAGTGTTAAGACGGTGTCTAAGTGCAGTACATTTTGGGCGAGTTTTATTGTGTGGACTTGGTAGTCGCTGCCAAGGTACTGCTGGAGCCATTCTACGCCTGCGGTGTTGCTGGCGTTCCCTGACATGCCAACGTAGACATTGTTGCCGTCTATCATTACGTCGCCGTGTTCCAAGTAGGGGTCCGTTGGGTCATAGTGAGGTGAAGCTGGCGGCATAGCCACATACCTTGCTCCACTGTCCTTAAGGAGAGGTTCAAGTATCGGTCTTACTGAGTAGATTTGCTTTCTTCTAAAGGGGTATCTTAGGTTGTTTAGTAGTATGACGTTTTGACCTATGACTAGGAAAAAGTCTGCGCCACCGTTAATTACCAATCCTTTCTGGGTATTATCTAGGTAATGCTCTTCTTCACTATAGCGTAGAGGAATGTTTCGGTGGACAGTTACACCCTTGTGGATTAGGAGATCAGCAAAACCGTCAATCTCTTTTTTGAGTTGCGCCATTTTTTCGGGGAAGATATCGATTGATTTTTGGCCGCCATATTTTTTGGTGAACTCGATTCCTTCTTCGCCCATCCAGCGAAATTCTGGCATATATTCGGGTTCAACCATGCTGTCGGGGGCTATGCCGACAAACGCGGTTCGTAATTTTCCCCATTCGTTATAAACTGCAATCTCGTGTTGTTTGTTTTCCAAGGTTCTTTTTCTCCTTGCGTGAATGCAATCATGTCTGAAATGTTGTTATATATCGTTTATAGCGTAGTTCTAAAGACTTTTTGAA
>JAMDCS010000143.1:1662-2757 GCA_023488835.1 Candidatus Bathyarchaeota archaeon | reverse complement strand
CCGTAAGGAATTCACTTTTGAAGAGGTCACTAACCCCACGGTGCCTCAGGGCAAGGTTATTTTTGAGTTTGGACTGGCGGAATCGGGAAATTTCAATTACATTGACGACGAGGAACTTGAAAAAACACTAAATTTTTTGGCGAAGGAGCGTTTGCACTCGATGGATTTTTTCTGCTCTATACGCTACTACAAGGGCATTGGAGAAAAGAAGACACCGCTAAAGTTTGATTATTACATGCTTAGAGCAATCTTTAGCAAGGACCTGCTTGAAGTTCAAGTGTTTCATGAACGTGGACCAAGGTACATTTCGCCCGAAGAGTTAACCGCGTTTATTTTTAACAAAATAAATGAGTCTTCGATTAGGACTAGGAACATTCTCAAGAAAACAAGCCTTTAGTAATGTACGGTTCGAGAAAAGTTAATTTATATCTGAATTATAGCCGAAAGTTATATTTCTAACAGCATATAACTTAAAAAAGGCAGTAATTTACAATCTGCAAAAACACAAGGAACTAACACAGCATGTTACCGATTGAAGTTTCAGCCCTAAAAAAGCACTATGGAGATTTAAAAGCAGTAGACGACATCTCCTTTACAGTTAGCAAAGGCGAAGTTTTCGGTTTACTCGGTCCAAATGGCGCAGGCAAAACCACGACCATCGAAATCATGGAGGGTTTGCGGGAAAGAGATGGAGGAGACGTGAAAGTTCTAGGTCTTGACCCGTGGAAAAACGGTTACCAGTTGCACCAGAAAATCGGAGTCATCCCCCAAGACTTCACTTTCTTTGAGAAAACCACGCCACGTGAAGCCATCATATATTACGCTGACCTCTTCAACGTTAAAGTGGATCCTGACGAGATTTTAAAGGAAGTTCTGCTTGAAGATTCAGCTAAAGTTCATTTTGATAACCTTTCTGGGGGGCAGAAGCAGAAGACAGGGCTTGCTCTTTCGCTGGTTAATTCGCCTGAACTGCTGTTCCTCGATGAACCCACCACTGGGTTGGACCCAAATGCGAGGCGAGCAATCTGGGAAGTCATACGCGGCTTAAAAGCAAAGGGCAAAACAATCATTCTAACAACCCATTACGCTGATGGG